>JAKASH010000038.1 GCA_021828225.1 Acidobacteriota bacterium
ACCTGGATCACAATAAAGGGAATTGCGGTAAGCGCAATGAAAATCAGCAGTCGCCAGCCGGACCGAATGCCGTTGGGCCCTCTAAGAACATTTTCCAACATCGGGATCTCCTGGGCAGAGAAGAAATTCTATTCGTTGACACGCAGCACTGCAAGGAAAGCTTCCTGGGGAATATCAACTTTGCCCACACGCTTCATGCGTCGCTTCCCTTCCTTCTGTTTTTCGAGAAGCTTGCGTTTCCGCGTGATGTCGCCACCATAGCACTTGGCGAGAACGTTTTTCCGCATCGCGGGTACGTTTTCGCGGGCAATGATTTTGGAGCCGATCGAAGCCTGAATGGCCACCTCAAAAAGCTGGCGCGGGATGAGCTTCCGCATCTTCTCGCAGAGGCTGCGCGCGCGCGCCTGAGCGAGGTCTCGATGACAAATGAACGAGAGCGCGTCCACCACTTCTCCGGATACCAGCAAATCCACCTTGGCCAGATTCGACTCCCAATACCCTGAAAAATGGTAATCGAGAGAAGCGTAGCCGCGCGAAACAGATTTCAGCCGGTCATAAAAGTCCAGAACGACCTCATTCAGCGGCAATTCGTAGGTGAGCAGCACACGTTTCTGGGCTACGTACTCAAACCCCTTCTGGATCCCGCGCTTCTCTTCCGCCAATGCCAGAATGCCGCCCAGGTAGTCGTCATGGGTCAGGATCAGCACCGTGATGACAGGCTCTTCGATTTTGGCAATTTCGTTCGGCTCTGGAAACCTGGTGGGATTATTGATGTCCCGGACCTCTCCATCTTTCGTTGTCACGCGATAACGGACACCCGGGGCGGTGGTGATCAGATCGAGCTTGAATTCCCGCTCCAGCCGTTCCTGAACGATCTCCATGTGCAGGAGTCCTAAGAATCCACACCGGAAACCAAAACCCAGGGCGGCGGAATTTTCCGGCTCGTAAAACAGCGACGAATCGTTTAAGCGCAGTTTTTCAAGGGCGTCGCGCAATGACTCGTAGGCGCTCGCATCGACGGGATAAAGGCCGGCAAACACCATGGGCTTGATGTCTTCGAAGCCTGGAAGGGGCTCTGCCGCCGGGCGATCGTCCTGTGTAATCGTGTCGCCGATCTTCGTGTCTGCCACGCGCTTGATGTTGGCAATCACAAACCCGACTTCGCCGGCGTGCAGGCTTTCAACGGGGACCGCCGCCGGCGTCAGGATGCCCAGTTGCTCCACGGTATAAAGCTGGTTGTTCGACCACAACCGAATCTTCATGCCGGGGACCAGCGTGCCTTGAACCACCCGCGCCAGGACCACGACGCCGCGGTAACTGTCAAACCAGGAATCAAAGATCAGGGCCTGCAAGGGAGCTTCCGGAGAGCCTGTGGGCGGAGGAATCCTCGACACAATCGCCTCGAGCACCTCTTCGATCCCAATTCCCTGCTTTGCACTGATCAGCAGGGCACCGCTCGAGTCAATCGCCAGGGTCTGCTCAATTTGATGGCGGGTTCCCTCAACGTCCGCGCCGGGCAGGTCAATCTTGTTGATCACCGGAACAATTTCCAGGTTATTGTTCATGGCGAGTTGAGCATTGGCCAGCGTCTGGGCCTCGACGCCCTGTGAGGCATCGATGACGAGCAACGCGCCCTCGCACGCTGAAAGGCTTCTCGACACTTCGTAGGAAAAATCGACGTGCCCGGGAGTATCAATCAGGTTCAATTGATATTCGTGCCCGTCGTTGGCTTTATAGATCAATCGTACCGAGTGCGCTTTGATCGTAATTCCCCGTTCGCGCTCCAGATCCATGGAATCGAGAACCTGCTCCGACATATTCCGCTTCGCAATCGTCCCGGTCACCTCCAGCAGACGGTCGGCGAGAGTGGATTTCCCGTGATCGATGTGGGCGACAATCGAGAAATTACGGATATAGCGTGCGTCAGTCATGTTGTCTTTGGCTTGCCTGTTTCAGACAGGAACCTACTCAAGAGACGACTCGTGGGGCGGCAGAGACGGCGGGTTTCGGCCCAAAGCTGTCATTCTTGAACCCTTTGAAAATCTATCAAACGGCGGCTCTTCTGTCAATTTCACTCGGCGCCGCAAATCGACTCATCTTGGTTTTGTAGCGCCGGGCTTCAGCCCCGGCACCGCCCCAAAATGCCGACCTGAAGGTCGGCGCTATGGAAAGTTGTGTCATCCCACGGCTCCAAGACCGCACTGCTGGGCTGTCGCAAACTCATGATCCCGGAATTACGAACAATCAAGCTTGGTTAAGAGCTTTAGGAACATATCGGGTCGCCCCTTCCTGCTATCATAGGAATGAATGAAATCGAACCGTCATAAGCTGTTTGCACGCTGCCGCGCCACGGCTCTGCAATCCTTTCCAGGACCTTTCGTGTCACACTTCATCACGGAGGTGGCTTGATGAGTTACGAAACGCTGCTTTATGAAATCCGAACCGGAATCGCTTATTTGACAGTGAACCGGCCCCAAAAGCTGAATGCGCTTAATCACAAGGCGATTCAGGAACTCACCGCCTGTTTCAAAGAGATTCGCGAAGCCTCTGAGGTGCAGGGCGCGATCTTGACGGGTGCGGGCGAAAAGGCCTTCGTCGCCGGAGCGGACATCAATGAGCTGGCGGCTTTAACGCCGGCCCAGGCCAGGGAAACAGCGCTCCGAGGCCAGGCGCTGATGAATCTGATCGAGACGCTGGGCAAGCCCGTCATCGCGGCGGTGAACGGTTTCGCCCTGGGTGGCGGCTGCGAATTGGCAATGGCCTGCACCCTGCGCATCGCCACAGACAACGCACGTTTCGGACAGCCGGAAGTCAAACTGGGGCTGATTCCGGGCTATGCCGGAACTCAGCGTCTGCCGCGACTGGTAGGCAAAGGCCGCGCGCTGGAGATGATTCTTAGCGGCGATCCCGTCAGCGCCCAGGAAGCCTGGAGAATCGGATTGGTCAACCAGGTGGTGGGCGCTCCTGAATTGATTCCGGCCGCCGAGAGAGCGATTCAAAAGATTACAGCCAACAGTCCTGTTACAATCAGGTATGCTCTTCAGGCTGTGAATCGAGGGATGGAAATGCCGGCAGGAGACGGGGAATTATTGGAAGCCAGCCTGTTCGGACTCTGCTGCGCCACCGCGGACATGAAGGAAGGAACGCGGGCCTTTCTTGAAAAACGCCCGCCAAAATTCAAAGGCGAGTAGTCATATGACTTATAGCTCGACGGGAGTGGGGAATAATCAAGATATCGATGGGTTCTAGAACAAAATCTCGTGAGTTCACGCTCCAGATGCTTTTCCAGTGGGAAGTGGGCAAGCACCCGCCGGGCTACGTGCTCCAGACCTTCATGAGCGGGCGCCGCGTATCACCTGACGTTGATGCTTTTGCCCGCGAATTGTTCGAAGGAACGGTGAGCGAAGTCGCCGCCCTCGATCACATGATCGCAGAGCACACCCAGCACTGGAGAATGGAGCGCATGCCCGCCATTGATCGCAACATCCTGCGAATGGCGCTCTATGAAATCCTTCACCATCCTGAAACTCCCGTGGCAGTCGTCATTAATGAAGCGATTGAGCTGGCGCGGCGATTCTCCGGGGAAGAATCCGTCGAGTTTGTTAACGGTGTGCTGGATGGAATTTGCAAGTCGCTGCCCCAAGCGCAACCCAAGATGTGAAAGCCGTGTCTGCCTGCATTACGGCGCAGCGCTCCGGGCGTATGCAATGCGCTTTTCGATGGAGGGGTGGGAGTGGAAAATGAACTCGATCCAGGCGGCGGGCTGGCGCTCGCTGAGATTTAATTCTGCAAGCTTCTCCATGCTGGTGATGAAGGCCGATTTGCTTGGGATGGTCTTCAAGGCATAGTCGTCGGCTTGCCGCTCCAGCCAGCGCGAGTGGCTGTTGACCCAGGGCAGCAGAATCACCGAAAGCCCTGTGCTGACCAGAATCAGCAGAGGCAAATTCGCAAAGTCCGCGATTCCCCGGAAACCCAGCGCCGGGCCCCACTTCAGCAGACACACATTGGCAAGGTAAAACCCCACGTACGTGCTCAAAGTCTGGATTACGATAGCTCGAAAGACGTGGTGGCGAACGTGGTGTCCAAATTCATGGGCCAGTACCGCTTCCACCTCTTCGGCCGTGAACTTTTCCAGCAGAGTATCCGACAGAATGATGCGCCGCGTATTGCCCAGGCCCACGAGTGCCGCATTGGCCTTCTTCGTCTTCTCGCTCAGCTTCCACTCAAACACGCCGCGAACGCGCGTGCCCGCCCGCCGTGAAAGTTCGAGCAGGCGATTGGTCAGCTCGGTATCTTCGATGGGCCTGAACTTGAAGAAGATAGGAAACAGCAGCACCGGGGCAAGATTGGCAAGCAAAATAAAGAAGGCCACAAACGCCGTGGCGGATATGGCCCACCAGTAAACCGGCCAGTTTCGCATGGTCCAGTAAATGAACTCCACGCCAAGGATGGCCAGCGTTCCTCCGACCGCCACCCCCTTAAGCTCATCTTTGATCCAGCTCCAAAGCGTAAGGTTCGACAACCCATAACGATGTTCCAGCCAGTAGCCCTTCAAGTAACTCAGGGGAAGACCGGGCAGTTCGAGAACCAGTCCAATGAGAACTACGTAGACCAGCAAAGCCAGCGCGGCGTGGGATGTCACATCTTCTGCTAAAGTGCGCAGACCGGTTGCCCATCCGGCAAAGAGCAGGAGAAACAGCAACGCGAGATCAAGCGCAAACCCTGCTATCGCCAGGATTCGCCCTGTCCGGTGGTAACCTTTAGCTCGTAGCGGTTCATCCATAGCGATACACGGCGAATAAGTAAATTCCCGTCCGACGCGTCAGGGCCCCGATTCATCGCGGCCGCTGCGAAACCCGGTATTCCAACCGCTTTAGCCGCTGAGGGGCCTCAGGGGCTGAAGCCCTGGATGCTACTCAGGCACGTCTTGCGGCATGGCTGAAGCCATTCCCTGACAGCCTGTCAAACCACCCATGCGCAAACACTTAGGTCGTAATGCATAGGAAAATAGCTGCCCCTCGCCTGCTATTGCGAATGGCGCCGGGCAAATTCAGCCATGGCATCCAGAAGATCCGTTACCTGCTCCCGTGAGGGCGCTTCCGCGTAGAGCCGCAAAACGTTCTCGGTCCCCGAGGTCCGCACAAGAACCCACATCGAATCTCCCAACATCATTTTGATGCCGTCCATGTCGTTCAGCGAAAGGATCTTGAAGCCTCCGACAGACTTCAGCTTTCCTTCCCCGACTTGCTTGACCACCCGCTGCGCGTCGGCCTTGTCAATTTCCAGATCCAGCCGGCGGTAGTAGTGCGGGCCATACTCTTCCTCGAGTTCATGGATCAGCTCGCCCAGGTCTTTCCCTCTTTGCGCCATGATGTCGGCAAGGTAGAGGGAATTCAGAATGCCGTCGCGCTCCGGCAGATGGCCGCGGACTGCAATCCCGCCGCTTTCCTCGCCGCCAATCAAGATGTCTCGCTCCAGCATCAGGTCGCAGACGTACTTGAAGCCAATCGGCGTAACGTGCAGCGGCAGGGAGTGTTTCGCGGCAATCTTGTCGATCATCTGGGTGGTCGAGATCGTCTTGACCACCTCGCCTTTCTGCCCCAGATGCTGGACCAGGTGCCTGAGCAAGATCGAAAAGATCTTGTGGGAATCGACCGTATTGCTCTGGGCATCAACGGCCCCGATTCGATCGGCATCGCCATCGGTGGCAAATCCGGCGTCCGACCTGGTTTCCAGAACAGCCGCCTTCAAATCTTCCAGGTGCGGATCGATGGGCTCGGGGTTGATTCCAGGAAACAGCGGATTGTGCTCGCCGTGAATCTCGGAATATGAAATGCCGGCCTCATCGAACAAGCGGGCGAGACACCCGCGGGCAGCGCCATACATGGGATCGATAACAAATTTCCTGCCGCTCGAACGAATGCGCTCCAGGGACACCAGCGTCTTCAGCCGGTCGAGATAAGGGCTGACCAGATCAACCGTTTCGACTTGCGCGGAAGCGCTTTTCGAAGCCGCTGTTTCCTCAGGAACTCCTTCCGGAAGATAAGCCTCAACCCTCTTCATGATGGCCGGCGAGGCCGAACCGCCATACGGCGCCTTGAATTTAATGCCATTCCAGATATACGGATTGTGGCTGGCCGTCACCACCAGCGCGCCGGCGGTCTTTCGCGTCACTACCGCGTAGCTGACCGCAGGCGTCGGAGTGCCACGGTCGGCGAGCAGCACAGGAACGCGCTCAGCCGCAACCTGCCGGGCGGCTTCGCGGGCGGCTTCCGCAGAGAGAAACCGCATGTCATACCCGATCACCAGGCCGTCTTCAGGCCGGCCTTCCTGCCGAACATAGCGTGCAATAGCAGTGGCGACGCGGCGCACGTTCTCGAAAATAAAGGTGTCGCCAATGATTCCGCGCCAGCCGTCCGTCCCGAACTTGATCTGTTCCGCTTGACCCAGAACAACCTCCATGTTGTTGCCAAAGACTCTTCTCTTCGAATCCGCAATTCGTTCAACAATACATTCGTTATAACAAGCTTTTGATGCCCCGCCGCTCCAATTCCTGCACGGCTTTGCCCACTTTTTGCGATTGCTCGCGAGGGCAAACCAGCACCGCGTCACCCGTTTGAACGATGACGAGGTTCTCTACCCCGATAGTAACAACAAAGTTCTTGTTGCCGACAATCATGTTCCCTTTGGAATCAAGGCAAAGGGAATTTTCTGGCCTGACATTGCCGTCGCCATCCTTCGCGCTCAGGTCGTAAGCCACGGCCCAGCTCCCCACATCGCTCCAGCCAATATCGGCGGGGACGGCATACACCTCTTCAAGTTTTTCCATCAGGGCATAGTCGATTGAAATCTTTTCAAGCCGGGGAAACAGGTGCTTCAGCACGAGCGGATTGTCGATACCTCCCGCGGCTGCAATGAGGCCAAGTCCGGCCGCCATGGTCGGCTGAAATCGCTGGAGGTTCTCAAGCAGCGTTGACGCGCGCCAGATGAACATGCCGGCGTTCCAAAGGTAGCATTTCGACGCCACGTATCGCCGGGCTACGGCAAGGTTTGGTTTCTCAGTGAATGCCTGGACGCGGTATATTTTTTGCCCGCCCGCCTGTTTTTCAAGCTCGCCCAGCCGGACGTAACCGTATCCCGTTTCGGGACGCACAGGTTCGAGACCGAGTACGACAGACCGGCCCTCCGCCGATGCCCAGCGGCAGGCCGCCTTCAGCGCATTGCGGAAAGTTCCCGGCTTCTGAATCACGTGGTCTGCCGGCAGCACCACCATGATTCCGTCGGGGTCACGCCGCAGAATTTCATGGGCAGCCAGGCCGATTGTCGGCGCGGTATTGCGCTGGGCAGGTTCCGCAACAATCTGGCGTTTTGGGATGTTCGGCAGCAGCCGGACAATCTGGGACTGGACCAGCTTGTTGGTAAAGATGTAGATCTGCTCTGCCGGAACTATCCCTTCGACCCGGTTTACGGTCTGCTCAAGAAGCGTTGTGCCGCCAAATATGCTGAGCAACTGCTTTGGATTCTTCCGGCGGCTCAGCGGCCAGAAGCGGGTCCCGCTTCCGCCAGCCATGATCACCACATAGACATGCCCGTAGAAGGAGCCCTGCGATTTCGTCGCTTTGCCCATAAGCCCTTCAGTCGAAGAGGATCTTTTTTATTTGCGCAGATTTGAACCCGCGACGGGAAAGTGGCCGCCGGAAATCCTTTTCAACATCAGGAACGTAAAACTTAAGGATTTTCGTTTTCTCGACCGGCGCCAATCTGTATTGCCCCGCTGCAGGCGGTATGACCCAGGTGTCCCCTGCCCCGTACCCCAGCCAGCCCTCGGCAGTTTCCACACGGCCTTCGCCTGAAATCACCGAAAGCGTTTCGACATGTTCCGCCGACGATTTGAACCGGCCTGTCTTCTGCAAGGTCAGTTCTTCCACTGCGAAATATGGACAGGCGACGACGTATCGGCGAGAGCCGAAGGGCTCGCGAACCACCCTTCGCGGCAGGTTGCGAAGGGGTGGCGCCTCGGGTTTTATCACGTCAAACCCTTTGTCCAGATGAAGTGGCCGAGGCTTTCCATCCAGTCCCATGCGGCCAAAATCGTCCAGCCGATAGGTGATGTCGGAGTTTTCCTCCGCTTCAAAAAGAACCAGCCCGGGCCCCAGGGCGTGAACGGTTCCGGGCGGCACAAAAATGGCCTCGCCGGCTTTCGGATGAAACCGGTAAAGGAGGTCTTTGCTTTCGCCCCGTTCGCAGGCGGCTCGCAGCATTTCCGGCGTGGTATCGGGCTTCAATCCCAGAAGAAGCTCTGCCCCCGGCTCGGCCCAGACGATATACCACATTTCACACTTGCCGAAATTTCCCGGCTCGTGTTTGCGGGCATAAGCATCATCCGGATGAACCTGGAGGGAAAGCCAGTCGCTGGTGTAGATGTACTTGGACAAAATTGGAAACCGGCGGTCTTTCCAGTTCGGTCCGTTAAGTTCACTCCTGAACTTTGCAGCAGCCTCACCCAGCGTGAGACCTGCGACGGGACCGTTCAAGAACTTTGAACTCTCGTCCGTGATCCACACTTCGCCGATGAGTTCATCCTGATTCGAAGGCGCTTCGGAATTCGAGTGAGGATGGTCGATGTTCTCCGCCTCAGGCCACTCAAACATGGGTGCAAGATCGTCTCTTCCCCAAATTTTGGGTTTGAAGATCGGAGAGAGCTTGAGCGGCGTGTCTGGTTTTGGCATAGTTCGCTCAGAGTTTGCTGAAGAATTTCTTTAGCCGTCGCAATCCCTCGTTAATGTTCTCCTGTGAAGTCGCGTAAGAGAGCCGGACGTGATCCTGGGTCCCGAAGGCAGGACCCGGCACAACCGCAACGTGGGCTTCATCCAGCAGCCTTGCCACAAGTGCATCGGAATCCGCGATCCCATCTTTCTTCAGGTAGGATCCGACATTCGGGTAGACGTAAAACGCGCCCGCCGGCATAGTGCACTTAACTCCGGGGATTGCCCGAAGCCCGGCGACAATGATGTCCCTGCGCCGCTGGTATTCCGCGAGCATCGTTTGAACAGAATCCTGGGGACCTCGGAACGCTTCCACCGCTGCTTTCTGTGCGATTGACGTCGGGTTCGAAGTTGAATGGCTCTGCAGCTTCAGCATATTGCCCAGCAACTTCTTGTCGCCCAGGGCAAAGCCAACCCGCCAACCGGTCATAGCGTAAGTTTTGGAGAGCGAGCCTGCAATAATCAGATTTTCGCGATTGCTGGAATGTCCAAGCGAAAAGGGCTTCTGCCCGTCATACAGGAACTGGCAGTAGCACTCATCGGACATCAGCAGGACGTTTCGCCGCACCGCCAGGGCCAGCAACTTTTCCATCTCTTCCGGAGAAACCACGGTGCCGGTCGGGTTGCTGGGCGAATTCACGATAATCATTCGTGTCTTCGGCGTGATGAGCTTTTCCACTTCCTCGGCACGCACCTGGAATCCGTCCTCTTCCCGCGTCTGCAGCAGCACCGGGTTCCCGCCCGCGTAGTTGACAATGTCGAGGTACGAGACCCAATAAGGCACGGACAAAATCACTTCGTCGCCGTGGTCAACGGTGGCGGCCACTGCCTCAAAAATCGCCTGCTTGCCGCCCACTGTAACCAGGCATTCTTCGATCGTGTAATTGGAGCCAAAGTCCTTTTTGTGCCGTTCGACAATGGCCTCCTTCAGTTCCTTGATGCCGCTGGTCGGGGTATATTTGGTGAAATTTTGGTGAATGGCTTCGATGGCCGCCTGCTTGATATTTTCCGGCGTGGGGAAATCGGGTTCGCCGGCCCCAAAATCGACAAGATTCACCCCACTTGCCCTGAGCTTGGTGGCCTTCTGAACCACTGCCAAAGTGGATGAAACTGAAATTCGGGAAATACGTTCTGAAAGTTGCATAGAATTAAACCTCGTGAATTTTTGAAACCATCTTCTTGCTTAAACGTTCTTCAACCAGAGCCGGTACCAGGTCCTTCACCGACCCTCCGCGCACGCTGATTTCCTTCACCAGCCTCGAACTGACGTAAGCGTATGATTCCGCCGGCATCAGAAACATCGTCTCCAGCTTCGGCTGGAGTTTCCGGTTCATTAATGCCATCTGGATTTCGTACTCATAGTCCGAAAACGCCCGGATGCCTCGGACAATCACTCGGGCCTCTTTTTGTACCGCGTAGTCCACCAGCAGGCCGCTGAAAGTATCCACGGAAACATTTTTCAAGTTCCGCGTCACTTCCTGCAGCATTTCGACGCGTTCTTCGACGCTGAAAAGTGGCTCCTTTTCAGCGTTCCTCAACACGGCCACAATCAGGCGGTCAAAAATCCTGCTGCTCCGTTCGATCAAATCAAAGTGACCGTTTGTTATAGGATCGAAGGACCCTGGATAAATCGCGAGAATGTCTGACATAAGCCGATGTGAAGGCCGCGCTGAAACGGGCCGTATGCCACAAAAAGCATTCTAGCGGCTGGGTCGGAAGGTTGTAAACCAGATTCTGCGAAAGGGTGAGCCGCTCAGTCCCGAGTTGGCGACCACAAACCCGGAAATTGCATTGCGCCAATGGCTACGTACAGCCACGGATTACGAGTCCTGTCTGCCAGTCATGTTGGCTCCATCAAAACCGATAAGTGGCAGAGAGAAACGCCCATTGCCTGCTGGTCAGCCGCTCTGGCCTCTTGTCAACCAGTACCTTCACGGTATAAATTCAATCGAACGCTGAGCGCGGGCTCAAAGCTCGTCGACAGCGCGTAAATTAGAGAAGGAGTCCGCTATGCAGAGTCGCATCCTCGGCACCACCATGCCGGTGCTTGAAGTCACACTTGACCCCGACGAGTCCATCATTTCTGAAGCCGGAGAACTTTCCTGGATGACGAGTTCCATCCAGATGACGACGCACACCCAGTATGGTGGAGGCGGAGGAATCTTTGGCGTGCTGAAGCGCGTGGCAGGTGGCGGATCGCTGTTCATGACGGAGTACCGGGCCATCGGCGCCCCTGGATCGATTTCCTTCGCCACAAAACTACCGGGGCATATTATGCCGATCGAAGTTGACGCGGGACACGAATACATGATTCACCGGCACGGATTTTTGTGCGCGACGCCGCAGATTCAGATCAGCGTCGGCTTCCAGCAATCGCTGGGGGCGGGAATTTTCGGTGGCGACGGCTTCCTGCTGCAGCGGGTCAGCGGAATGGGAACCGCATGGCTCGAGCTTTCCGGTGAGCTGATCATGAAGGACCTGCAGCCAGGCGAAAATCTGCGGGTGCATCCGGGACACGTCGGCGCATTCCAGGCGGGCGTTTCCTTTCAGATCACGACCGTGCCGGGGATCAAGAACATGATTTTTGGCGGTGACGGAATCTTTCTGGCCTCTCTGACCGGGCCGGGGAGAATCTGGCTGCAAACGCTGCCCATATCCAGACTGGCGCACGAGCTCATGGAGTACATGCCCACGCAGGGCAACCAAGCAGTGGAGGGAGGCGTGGTGGGAGGCATCATGGGCTCACTTCTGAACGGATGAAATGAAAAGCGGGTAGCGCAGAGTCTGTGCCTTTCAGACTCTGCGGTTTTTAATCGGGTAGCGCAGAGTCTGTGCCTTTCAGACTCTGCGGTTTTTAAGATTAGAATCATTGCTGGATGAGGAATTGTCAATAGCAATAGAGGCTACGAAATTGACAACGGCTGGTGGGCGGCTTCAAATGAAGCTAGTAGCGCGAACCTCCGGTTCTGAGGTCCGCGGGTTTTCGTTTGTGACCGTCGAGTTCCGCCTAGACAAAAGCCGCAGCGGGTAGCGCGACCTCCGGTGTCGAGGTCCGCGGTTCTTCTGGTGGTTAGCATTCACGGTGTTGTATTCTAGCGCCACGTCGCGGCTCCGGCGCCCTTTTCTTTCCGACCGGTATTTCTTTGTGACGGTGCGTCTGTAGCGGGTAGCGAGGACCGCCGGTTTTGCGGTCCGCGGTTCTTCCCTGGCAATTGTCCTCGTGGTGTCGTATTGTATCGCTGTGTCCAGGCTGCGTCGCCCATTCCTTCCCGATTGGATTCATGGCCGACTATCTTCCCGCATTCAAGCGGGTAGCGAGGACCGCCGGTTTTGCGGTCCGCGGTTCTTCCCTGGCAATTGTCCTCGTGGTGTCGTATTGTATCGCTGTGTCCAGGCTGCGTCGCCCATTCCTTCCCGATTGGATTCAT
>JAKASH010000039.1:0-333 GCA_021828225.1 Acidobacteriota bacterium
ACGGTGCTGGTCATCTACATCATCCTGGGGATTCTCTACGAGAGCTTCATCCATCCCCTGACGATTCTTTCCGGACTGCCGGCCGCGGCCTTTGGCGGATTGCTGACGCTGATGGTGTTTGGCAAGGAACTGGACCTGTACGGATTCGTCGGCCTGATCATGCTGATCGGCATCGTGAAGAAGAACGCGATCATGATGATTGACTTCGCGCTGGAAGCGCAGCGAAGCGAAAACAAGCTGCCGCGGGAAGCGATCTATCAAGGCGCGGTGATTCGATTCCGGCCGATCATGATGACGACGATGGCGGCGATCATGGGCACGCTGCCGATCGCA
>JAKASH010000039.1:343-12064 GCA_021828225.1 Acidobacteriota bacterium
GCCGCTGGGACTCGTGGTGGTGGGCGGCCTGATCCTGGCCCAGATCGTGACGCTGTACCTGACGCCGGTCTTCTACCTCTACATGGAATCGCTGGTCGGCCTGGTGCGGCGGCTGCGGCACAAGCCGGCGCCCGAACTCGTTCCGATCGCCATCGGCGCCGAAGGCAATGGAAATGGCCACGGCGGCGATGCAGTGATGGTGACGGGCGGAGAAGAAGAGGGCGGACGGCTGTAGCAGGCCCCACCTGGCGCAGGTTTTTTACCCGACTCAAATTGGATGGAGAACGGCCACAGGCACAGGCTGGAAGTCTGCCGCTTGTCGTCTGGCGGAGCCACAGGCTGAGAATCCATGCAGACGTCTGGAGGGTTGTTTCAGCCGCTGGACGCCTGCCGCACTTGCTTTCAGCCTGGCGATAAAGTGAACCGGAGGTACCATTGGCACGGGGCGCGGGGCGGGCTATCTTTCCCATGTCGTTTTGTCAGATTGCAGGGTAGCTTGGGAAACAGCGCCTCCGCGTCCGCGTTCTTGCCGCTGCGTCTCCAGCGCCCCGGGAAAGAATCAGGTGATCTGTGCCATGGAAACCACGGAGAAGGCCGTGGCGCGGACGGTGACGCCTTCTTTGGGCGGTCGTCTGCACCTCGGATTGGACCGGTTGCGGCGACACCGATTGACGATCCGGATCGGCGTGACGCTCGAATACAGCGAACGGGGCCAGACGGTTTCGGTTCCCGGTTATACCGCCTGGGTGAGCGATCAAGAGGCCCTGGTGGTGACGCAGGAAAGCGTGCCCGAGGGACGGAGCGGGGAATTGAAGATCGCGTTCACCGCTGAACGACAGGGATTTCGCGTTAGTTCGGTTCCGGCGAAACACGCGGATGGATATTGCGCCCTGGTGCAGTTCGATTCGCCGGTGGCGGGATTCTGGCACATCGTTTTCCCGCAACCGCGCGCGTAAGCGCGGGCCGGCGGACGGGATTCGACTCCAGCGCCCAGAACCGACCGTGCCCAATGGGCTCCACCATTTTCGCCCTTGATTTTGGCGCCGTGGGGGTGTAAATGGAAGGGATGGGGGAAGGCGCAATGAGGTCACGCGCTCTTCTATTCGTTTTTCTGGCGCTCGCTTGGGGTGTTTCCGCTCGCGCCCAGGCGGGCATGACGGTTCCGGTGCCCGGGTCCCAACTTCCCACGCAGACAGGTGTAGAAACGGTGCAGGGCCAGGTGCGGCTGCCGAACGGAAAGCCCGGAGTGAACCTGACGGTGACCCTGGAAAATGCCTACGGCGCCGCGTTGAAACAGGCGACGACGGACCCGACTGGGTATTTCTATTTCCTGGACCTTCCCGACGGCGACAATTACTACGAAATCGAAGTGGACGCGCCGGGCTACGCCCGCTACGTTGACCAGGTGGTTTCCTGCGACATGGCGCCGCGGACGCTCTTTATCACGCTCACGCCGGCGACGGTGGGCGGACCGGCGAAAGATCCTGCGATTCCGAAAGAGGCCGTCTCGCAGTATGCGAAGGGCGTCTCGGCGATGAACGCCGGCCAGGCGGCAAAGGCAACAACGTATTTCCAGAAGGCCGTTGGGATTTGCCCGTTTTACGTGGAAAGCTATTTGAGACTTTCCGCCACGGAAGCCGACCAGCATCATTTCGACGCAGCACAGAAGATGATCGGCCGCGCGATGCACTTGAAGAAAAACAGCTCGCGCGTCTACGCCTACCTCGGGTACCTGCGGATGCAGGAAGGGAAGCCGAACGAGGCGAAAAAGCAGTTTAACCACGCGATCCGGCTGCGATTCAGCGATTGGCTGGCGCAGCTCGAGATGGGCCGCATCCTGCTGGGCGAGAAAAATGCGAAAGGCGCGTATTCCTATCTATCGGCCGCGCGGAAACTGCGGCCCGATCTGCCTTCGGCGCACCTGCTCTATTACGACGACCTGATTCTGCTCGGGCGGAATCAGGAGGCGCTGAACGAGTTGAATGGTTTCCTCAGTCATTTTCCCAAGGACCCCCAGGCGCCCAAGCTGCGGAAAGTGCGGACGGCGCTCGAGGCCTCCCTCCGTTCCTCCCGATAACCGGCCGCACCAGCGCGAAATTTATGTAGCGCCGCCCTTCAGGGCGGCACACGCTTTTTGAAGCGGACGAGGGGTAATGGCGGGCCGAAGCCGCCGCTACGCCAGCGGTAAAGAGCCTTACAAGGTGACCCTCCAACGCAAACGAATTCGCCTTCCCGCACAAGCGTACGTCGGACGGCACCTCTACTTCGTCACGATTTGCTGTTATCGCCGCGGGCCCTTCCTCGCGGACCCGCACTGGGTTTCCTGCTGCCTTGCACGGCTGCGCGAAGCCTCGATTTCGTGTGGATTTGGCGTACACGCCTTCCGCTTCATGCCGGACCACGTTCACTGGTTCGCCGAAGGACTTGAGCAGAACAGTTCGCTGCCTTCTTTCGTGGCCCGGTTCAAGCAATTGACCGCGTTTGAATACCGGAAGCGGAGTGGGCTGAGTCTTTGGCGGGCGAGGTTCTATGACCATATCCTGCGGCGAGAAGCTGCAATGGAACAGGTCGCTCGGTATATCTGGATGAACCCTGTTCGAAGAGGTCTATCCACCGACCCGCGCGATTTTCCGCACTCGGTGCTTTTGACAACTTGATTTGGCCCACCTGCGATCATTTCGTTTGGCCCACCCCTGGCCATGAGTTTGCCCCTACTCCCGGCTAGGTTTTTAGCGGGATGGGGTTGGCAGGGGAAGGGGCGGCATCTGAGCCTCTTCCCCTGCCCACACCACGGAGAAGCCCAGCGTTGGCTAGCAAGGCTACGAGGCTTTCTTCTTCTGGCGCACCTCCAAGGTTCTGCGAAAGCGGCATGAATCGGTTCCCGTCTCGATGATGTGGGCTCGGTCGGTGACACGATCCAACAACGCCTTGCACAGGCGCGGATTTGGGAAGACCTGCGTCCACTCGGAAAACGGCAAGTTCGTGGTCACGATCAGCGCCGCACGCTCGGCGCGTTCGGCAATCACCTGGAACAGGAACTCCGCCCCGATGTCCGCCAGCGGCACGTAACCCACTTCGTCCAGCACGATCAGGTCGTAGCGCAACCAGCGAGCCAGCACCCGCTTCACCGTATTATGCTGACGTGCCTCGACCAGTTCGTTCACCAAGCCAGCTGCGGTGGTGAAGCGGGCCCGCCGTTTCTGCCGGCAGGCCGCCACCGCAAGGCCCGTCGCCAAATGCGTCTTGCCCGTCCCGCATTCGCCGATGAGCACCACCGGTTCGGCGCGCTCGATGTAGCCGCCTTCCGCCAGTTCCCGAATCTTCGCCGCCGGAATCTGCCGCGCCTGGTTGAAATCAAACTCCTCCAGCGTCTTGAACCTCGGAAATTTGGCGTCGTGAATCCGCGTCTGGACGGCGTGCCGGTCTCGCTCCTCCGCTTCCATCGCCAGCAGCGCTTCCAAATACCCAATGTGGCTGCGCTGCTCCTTCACCGCTTGCTCCGACAGCCGCACGAAGTTCGCTCCGACGACCGGCAGCCGCAAGGCCTTCGCGTACTGCTTCACGCTGGCGTGTTCGAGGGCCTGCGCTTGGGCGGACGCGTTCATGGCGCCACCTCCGCCGTGGTGCTGGCCGCGCCCAAAAGCTGGTCGTACTCGCCGATCTGCGGAAGCGGCCTCTGGTAACGGCCCAGTTCGCCCAACTCGGCAGGTTCAGCGTCGGGGCGCGTGAGCTCTCGCGCCTGCATCAGATGGCGCACCGCCTCGGCGTCGGTTGCGCCCAACTGCAGCGCTTCCTCCACCGCTCGCCTCAGCCGCTCCCAGCCTTGCTGTTTCCCGAGCAGGAGCAACTCGACCATCTCCCGCGTGCCCGCCTGTCGCCCATGCCGCTCTTGCAAGTTCTGCCAGAGTTGGTCGAAGCTCTCCGGCCAACGCCCGCGCTCCCGCCACTGCGCCAGCGGACGCGATCCGGCCAGCGCACCCGGCTTGTGCTCCAGCACTTCCAGGTAATGCTCCAAGTCCAGCACCTGCTCCGAGCGGCCGAAGTGGCGCTCATGCCGCGCCACGCATTCCCGCTCCTGCCAAATCTCCACATACGCCGGCAGCAGCTTCACGCGCGGGCGCGTCCCCGGACGCAGCGGTGTCGAATACCAGTTCGTGCGCACCTTCACGCAGCCCTTGCCGTCCACTACGGGAAAACTGGTCTCCGCCAGATCGAAACCTTCTTCGGCCAACGGAAGCAGGTGTTCGCGTTCGATCGCGATCGCTTCGCCCACCGCCTGCGGCTTGCCCGCAATCCGCCGCTGCTCGTCCGCCTGGCAAGCTTCCCGCAGCAACGCGTTCAGCTCTTCCAGGTCCTTCACCTGCGGGACCGGCACGAGATGATTCCGCCGGAAGTAGCCGGCTTCGCCCTCCACGCCGCCCTTCTCGTTCCCTCGCGCCGGGTTGCAGAACTCCGCCTGAAATCCCCAGTGCGAACGGAAGGCGATGAAGCGCTCGGTCTGCTCCCGCTGATAGCCGCGCAGAATCTTGCGCACGGCACTCTTCAGGTTGTCGTAGCGCAAGCGGCGAAAGACACCCCCGAAATAGCGAAACCCCAACTCGTGCGCTTCCAGGAAGGCTTGTTGCGTAGCGTGATAGTAGGCCCGATGAAACGCTCCGCCGCTGGCCATCGAGCGCATGGCGAACTGCCAGACCTTGCGGCGCTCGCCGCCGATCTCGGCTACGGCTTCGTACCAATCGATCTGGGCTTCTTCGCCCCAGGCGTAAACCTGCGGTACGAAGGTCTCGCGCACCAGCAGGCTCAACTCGCGCTTGCGGCGACCCACATACCGGCGCACGCTCGACTCCGCCACCGTCGCTTCGGGCCGCTCCTGGCGAATCCGCTCGAAGATGCGATGCGCCGTGTGCCGCTGCTTGCGCGGCGCCTGTTGGTCTGAGCGCAGAATCTCATCGATGAAGTCCGTCACCGGCCCGAGCTTGGGCTTCTTGCGCACTGGAGCCTTGCGCTCGGGCGGAATCGCGCTCGCCAAGGCTTGTCGCACCATGCGCCGGTGAACTTTCAACTTCCGAGACACTCCCTGAATCGTGCCCGCTCCATGCCTGTACTCCCGCCGGATCTGCTCGAATAGCTCCACCTTCCGTCTCCTGTCCATCGCCCTCCCCATTCCGAAACTCGCAATAGGGTAGACGATCCGTTACGGGGTGGGCCAAATCAGATGATCGAACTGGGCCAATTCAGAGTAGCGAAATCAAGTGTTTGCTGAACGTCGTGCCCAAAGAAAAGGCCCGCTGAAACCACAGAGGTCAGCGGGCCGAATTTCGGCAGGTTTTTTGAACGCTCAGGCAGCGGCTAGCTTGGCGGCTGACCGGAGGCGCTGATTCCCAACTGCCGAGCCACGTCGCGCAGAGACGCCCCGGAAGCCCGTAGACGGGCAACCTGAGCGGCATCCACCTTGACGCGTGGCCTTCCGAGCTTCTTGCCCTTCGCCTTCGCGTTCCGCAGCCCCGCCCGGACACGCTCCGCGATCAGCGACCGCTCCAGTTCACCAACTGCGCCCAGCACGGTGAAGACCATCCGGCCTGCCGGGGTGGTCGTATCGATCTGCTCGCTCAGGCTCACGAACGCGATGCCGAGCGCGTTGAACGTTTCGAGAGCCCGCAACAGATGTGTCACGCTCCGGGCGAAGCGGTCGAATTTCCAGACGACCACGCAGTCGAACCGACGCCGGTGGGCATTGGACATCAGGCGGTTCAGTTCAGGCCGCGAGTCCTTCACACCGCTGACACCCTCATCGATGTACTCACTGACGATCTGCCAGCCCCGCCGTTCGCAGTATTCGTGTAGTTCGCGGGTCTGCATGGAAACGTCCTGTCCTTGGTTGGTGGTTGAGACCCGAGCGTAGATCGCAGCCTTCATTTGGACCTCCGTGGCGACGGTTTGGATTTGACCTTCGAATTGGCCGGCCGACCACCACGCTTGCCATTTCGGCGGGCAGCGGCGGCTTTCTTGGGCGATGTCTGCGAGCCCAAGTACGCCATGACTTGCCGGATAGTCTTCTTGTCCATTCGCGTCAAGAATAAGCCATCCGTTGGGTTATTTCAAGGCATCGCTGCGTCAGTGTAATGCGAGCGTAAATACGATGCGTCCACGCGATCCGAACGCGAATTGAAGGGCAGGTTGGCGACATCCCTTAGCATTCACGCGTCCAGATTCGAATCGGTTTTCGATTCCGCGTGAAGCGCGATGGAAAGCATGCTTTGCGAGATGGGACCCGCGCGAAGCCACCGGCAGGGTTCCGGCACCATCGACCACCTCGAAAAACTTTTTGCGTGGCAATCACCCCGAGGGGACCCGCACGGGCGGCGACACAAGGAATTCTTGGAAGGACCCAAGCGCCCAATGATACGAACCCATGCCACGAGCCTCGCCATGTGGGAACCTAATGGGCGCTCAGATTAGTTCGTGACAACGCCTTCTGGATTGCGGGCCGGGCCTGTTGATTCGAGGTAATTAATGTAGCCTTCGATCATGCGCTTCGTTATTGCCCGTGCCTCGTCGATTTCTACGGGTGTCGCGTCTCGGAGTTGCCCGATATTCGCGCCTCGATGTCGCCCTTGACGAAGAGGAGCTTCATCCGCCAGATAGCCCAGTCGGCTCCAATCTTTCCGTTTCGAAATTCCGAGGATGGGACAAGCGTTGGTGGGATGTCCAAAGCACTTTCCCATGGCATCTCGAATTTCGTAGAGATGAATGAACAGATTATCAGGGTCGTCCACCGAAGCCTTGTAGCTCTTCAGGAGCGACCGAAGAACCGGATTCTTCAGATGCGCACAGGCCCGCTCTACGAGCGCTTTCATTTCAGCGGCGCGTTTCTTCTTGGAACTGAAAATCACCCTCCCGTCTTTATCCAGGGCTTCAACCTCAGCCTTCAAACACGCATGTGCAGTGAGCGACGCAGACACGCTGATCACGGAGGTTCCATCTGCACGAATACGTGTGACGAGGTGCTCCGACAGTTCATACGGTCTGCTGTTGAAGAGTTGAACGGAAGAGAAACAAGTTTCCAGCTGTTCTCGAATCTCCTTGGCCAGCCCTTCGATAGGCCCGCTTGGAACACTGGAAACTTTTGCGACAATCCGACCGTTTCCGATCTCCGCCACATAACCGTCTCCGTGACATTCGGGAGGTTCTTCAAAGAAATCAGGAGGCGTGTAGCTCCACTCGAGGGTGAGGGATTCCGCCATTTCGCCCATTATAGCATCTGGATAGGTCCTCACTGCTTGGTTCTGATTTCCAGTCGGTTCCCCTTGTGGTCGAACGCGAGCGTAATATCCGAAATAGCAAACGTTTTGCTGTAACTCTTGTTAGGACCTTCGAGCGTCACAAAGAACTGATTGCAGTCCACAACAGTGCAATCTGATTCGTAGCCAATGCTTCGATTCGTTGGGTCCATCTTAGACGGATGCCACAGGGTAACGAATTTCCCGCGCCACTTCAGAAGTTCATACGCCAAGCTGTTTCTCTGCGCCATCAGTTCTGCGAATTTTTCTCCCGAAGCTTCAACCGACTTGGAACCCACACGCACGTATGCCGGTCCGGAGAAGTGCGGTCGTTCCCTGCTTCCCCGCACGATCACGGCAAGAAATTGTTTGCCGTCCGTTTCCATCGCTTTGAACCGCGCAAAGATGGGAGGATAAATTCGGCTGATTCTATCGGTCACTTTTTTCTGCAAAGATTCGACATTGTTGCCGTCCTGTACGCGGCCATCGTCGTACACGCCGACGAATATGATTCCGGGGTCATCGAACGCCAACGAATTCGAGAATGCAACAGCCGTCTTGAGACAGTCGTTGTAATCGCTCGATGTCTTACGCTCGACGGTGCTGTCCTCGCGGTTCGCCAGCCGCAGAAGGATGTCATTGTCGGTGAGTTCAATCATTCCACGCCTCACGGCCAAAGCGAATTGAGCACCGCAGCGAGCCTTGCCCCAGCCCTCGCCAACTGCAACTGAATCGTAGCCGACGCCGCAAAGAATTGCACGCCCCTCTTTGGAATTAGCGATTGTGGCGCGGAACTATTCCTGCGTTCATGTGCTCCTCCAATCCCTCCACAGGGTACATCACCATTCGCCCGATTCGGGCAAATGGGGGACCGTTCTGCGAGCGACGCAACCTCCATGCACGCAGCGTTGACAATTTTACCCCCATGTATTCCGCTGCCTCGCGTTCTCTTACATATCGCTTCCGTGTGGCGGCATCTTGCGGCGGGACCGGCAGTCGGGCAGCAATGGCGTCCGCGACTTTTGCCGCCAGAACCGCCTCGTCCAATGTATGAATACCTCGGCACTTCGGGCCGAACAATTCCGTCATTGATTTCCGAAGTACTTCGCTCAGGGAATCAACGCGATTACATAGCATAAGAAACTCTTCATGAAGTTCCGCTAGATCACGTTTTGCCCGTTCGATGTCGCGATATTGCGCGCCCATGAGTTCCTCCATTAGGTAGCCATTCTGGGTTGCATTGTAACGACCAGACGTAACTGTGGAAAACGATCACTGATGCGCCGCTTCAGCCCTGCCTTGCCGATGACGAGGGTGCAAAGATCAGGAAAAGAGCCGCCCGCTGCGCGTTACCGACTCAATCCCAAGGTCTTGCTCCGTTTTCTGCTTCCACAGTTCCCGGAACAGTTCGACCGTCGCAGGCGCGTGCCTGGCGTAGTGGTTGTTGGCGAAGACGAAAACCGGGTTCCGCTCCGCCCAGAAAGGTGCTAAAGTGCTGGCCCGGGCGACGCAGCTGGGTCCACGTTTGGTGTCTGCTGCGCGCCCCAAAGTCGGCCCCCCATTTCCGATAAGGAGCACAAATGAAATCCGCCATTTTGCAGTTGTCGTCCCGGGGACCCTCGACATCGCTGCTGCAGGCACGCTGCTGGCTGGGCGCGGTGATTTTCGCCGTCGCCCTGACGTTCGCAGTGCCAGTACCTGTGCATGCCCAAGATCAAGAGTTGCGGGACCTCGCCACGCAGTTGGCGCAAAAGATAACCAAATCGGGAAAGAAGACAGTTGCTGTCGTAGATTTCACTGATCTGCAGGGCACAGTAACCGAACTCGGCAGGTTCCTCGCGGAGGAACTGTCTGTTTGCCTTTCACAGCAGGCGAGCGGATTTCAGGTCATTGATCGAACTTACTTGAAGACCATCCTCCGAGAACACAAGCTGGACGCATCGGGGCTAATTGACCCCGCCACCGCGTCAAAACTAGGGGAGATCACGGGCGTACAAGCCCTAATAACTGGAACTATCACGCCCTTGGGGGATAACGTATCTCTTTCCGTGAAGGTGCTAAACGCGACGACCGAAGCTATCATCGCTGCTACGATTACTAAAATTCCTAGAACGGAAGCGATCAACGTGCTCCTGAATACGAGCGTCGCGGGGGGGGGGGGACAATGGCAGCTTGTCGTCCGCTGACGAAGGTTCATCTGTCACCGGTGAGGGGCAAGGGGGCGGAAAGACCCCAAAGGTCCAAGCCAGCTACCACGGCACTAACGTAAACATCGTCGTCAGGCAATGCCGCAGAAGGGCAGATACAGTGGAGTGCTTCGGCACCGTGACGGACACTGCAAGTGACCCAATGTTCTTCTACTTAAGCCAGACCTATATGTTAGACAATCTCGGTAATCAATATAATGTGAACAATTGGCAGAATATGAGGCTCGGGGCGAGTGGCACTTCACAACACATTGAACCGAACTTGCCGATGAAATTCTACCTATCCGTGGGGAAGGTTGACCAAGCTGCACATTCGGTGAGCATCGTCATGGGATGCGGGTATTACGGGCAGGGTTTAACTAACCGTCAGGAAACAGTAACACTGCGGCACGTACCTATCCGGGAAGGTGAGCCGTGAGGACAGGCGAGAGGGAGTAATGGGAACACCAAGTGTGACGGAGCGAGCTTTCAGCTGGTTTTCCCAGCATAGGAAGCTTCTCGTCTGGCTGTCCCTTCTGGTTGTCGCCGGGGTTCTTGTCTCTTGGGCCATAACCGGCGTTGCGCCATACCTGTTCTGGCTTTGGCTGCGGCATTTTTCCAAGACGTTGGCTCTTCAATCAGGCCTGAGTCCCAACCTTGTGACCGGCCTGGTGCTTGTCGCTACGATTCCATTCTTCGTGGCCGTCTTCAAGTACGCGAGAGGAATTGTCAGGTTCTGGGGGAAATTCCCATCGCTCCGCCTCTATTCTAGGCCGTCCGGCATAATCATTGTGTGTTACGTGGCTCTATTCTTCTTCGCGCGCTATTTCGCAAACCGTCACGCCTATTACTCGAAATGGTGTGCCGATACGCCGGAAGGTATCAAGGTCTTCGACACCTACGGGACAGGCCGCGATCCGACCTACGGTATTAGGCTACACACATGCACGTTCGCCGAGATCGTTGCGTTGAGACGGCAGCAGGTTGCCATCACCGCGCCCCATCAGATTCTCGTAAGAGATCCCGAACATTTTGCCTTTTTTGATCCAATCACCGGCGCTCCGCGCGTATGGTATTACAAGACGGCTGAAGGCAGCTATCGGCTCTACAGTGCTCCGGGGAGAGATTCCGAAACAGGGGCCCCGCTCATGCCAATCGACCCGCAGACAAGAGAGGCTCTAATCGACTTGGAGCACCAAGCCCGAGAGCGCACTGCTGAATTGGAGCACAAAGCGCAACAGCGCGCCGCTGAAGCTTCCGCAGCCGAGTCTGTAGCGCGGCATGCATCGTATGTGAACCGTTACCTAAACACGAGTATTCCAGTGCGCGGACCGGCGAAGCGTGCGGCCGTCTTAATTTTCGAGAACGACGGAGAGGAGTTACCGGAGGCCGAAGACTACATTCTGTCGGTTTTCACGCGGGACGGTGCCACGCCCGTGGCTTCGTTATTTAAGCCTGCTTTTGTCTCCGGGGGCCGCGCGTTGGCCCTCTTCAACGGCGATTGGAGCCAAGCGACGCAAATTGACCTTCCACACTACCTCAGCTATCTCTTACTAGGAACCGCTCACGTCTCTTTCTCCCAAAACGGCGCACTGGAAGGCGTCCGAACGGCGACTTTGGACTTGCACCTAAGGGCCCTCAATCTAAATACCCAATCGGTGGCCAACGACGCAATGATTCATATAGCTGGAGCCGGGTTTACCAAACAGCGCGCCATGGATAACGCGATTGTCCATTCAGAGCCGCAGCTTGCTGGCTTCACAAAGTCGGCTCTAGGAAGACACTAGCCTGCTTTATTCGTGAACCGGCGGCGAGGTTCGATTTTTGGAGGCTTGTTGCGGCTTCGTAGCAAGCTGGAAGGCCCGTGCCGCGTCTGTGGGCACTTATCCTCGGTTGCGGGCCGGGCGAGAGCAGAAAGAGCACTGACTGCGAAGACACCGCGCCCTGGCTGCCGCACCAGTGAGCGAAAGTTGGTGTTTGGGGAGCTATCGAGAGGTTACCCGCTCGGCGCGCCGAAACTGAGGGCGACTTGGCGGAAGCTGGCCAAGTAGGCAAACGAGGCGGGAAGATGAATCACCACGCGGCGCACCGAGACCACCACCTGGGCGCCTAGCTTCAGCAGCCGCTCCCGCAAAGTCCACACCTGCGCCCGCGCGCAGGCCGTGCGCTGGGCCCGCTGACCTGCCCCCCGTTTTTGGTCCACTCATAATGAAGCTTCCGGGGTTTTGTTCTTCACTGCAAGGGTCAAGATAGGC
>JAKASH010000040.1 GCA_021828225.1 Acidobacteriota bacterium
GTATATGAGTGCTGAAGGGCACACCACAGTGGAGTCGATTTTCGTCGGAGCCGCTATGGTTGCGACCAGCGTGGGCATCACGGCCAGGGTTCTGGCTGATCTGGGCGCCCTGGCAACCCGGGCGGCTCGTGTGATCTTGGCGGCAGCCGTCCTGGACGATATTCTTGGGCTGCTGGTTCTTGCCGTTGTCAGCAGCCTTTCCACCGGCCAGGTTCATTATGCTCAATTGCTCATTGTGGCGGCTGAAGCCGCTGCCTTTGCGCTACTGATGATTTTCTTCGCCTCCCGCGTGATTGGCCGGTTTCAGCCTCACGTTGAAAAGCTTCGCGCACAAAACTCCGCCTTCATTCTGTCGATTCTTCTCTGCCTCGGGCTTTCCCTTGCTTCGGTCTACATTGGCATGGCGGCCATTGTGGGAGCGTTCTTGTCCGGACTGGCTTTGGCAGATCACAGCGAGCGGTGGCGACTCCACGAGAACGCTCATCCGCTCAGCGAGTTCATGGCGCCGTTCTTCTTTGTCATCCTCGGAGTTCAGGTGAATGTGCACACCTTTGCAAAACCCGGTCTGATCGGTATGGCCACGATTATTTGCATTCTGGCAATTGCGGGCAAGCTCATTGGTTGCGGGCTGGGATCCCTGCGCATGGGCTTCAAAGACGCACTTCGCATTGGGATCGGAATGATCCCCCGTGGAGAAGTCGGCCTGATCGTTGCAGGAGTCGGATTGACCTTGCATACCATTTCCGATGCAGTCTATTCGATTGTGCTGCTGATGAGCATTGTAACGACTTTGGTGGCACCGCCGTTCCTTCGAATCGTTTTACCTCTTCCCCCATCGGTGGAACAATCCTTCTCTGAAGCCTCACCCCAGAAAGAGGGCCATTCCACCGAAATCCCTTTGAAAAAATAGAATCAGCCGGGAGGTTGATCGCGGAGCCTGTGTGCATGGTTCGAAGACAATTTCCAGGCCGTTCTGTGGGCGCGGTCTGTTCTCTTTGCGGGGATGAGAGATGAGGAGCCTCGCGCTTGTGTGTCCGGCCGGTGAGTTGCCCGGCTGGGCTGCGACTCTCACAAGCGGAATCTCTCTTTACGCTTTTTCATGATTTCGGTTGCTAGCCATAATGTGCTTGTCCTATACTTCACCCTTCAATTCATATGGGGAGATAAGCCATGAGAAAAGCCAGGGTTGGACGGCGGGAATTCATGAAGGCAGCGGGAGTGTCCGCTGCGGCGCTGGGAACGACCGGAAGCCTGGGGGCGGCCACGGACAGTAAAAAGGATATTCCGCTTGCTCCCGAGACGAAATTTCCGAAGCTGGCCTTTATTACTGATTACTCACCTCAAAAGCTGGCCTTTGCTACGCAGACGGGGTACGAGGGCGTTGTCGTCAAGGTCGGCAAGGATTTTAACCCCTATCTGAGCGACAGCCAGATTGATAAGATTCTTGCGACTTCCCGCGAGACGGGTTGCCGCATTATCAGTGTCGAATGCTTCTTCGATGTGCAAGGCAAGGGGATCAACCATATTGCGGCTGATCCGGCAGAGCGCCGCTCCTCCAACGAGAAGTTCATTCACTGTCTGGAGTTTACCCACCGCCTCGGTTGCAAGTTTGTCGGCTCTTTCAGCGGGGGAATTCCAGGAGCGACGATTGAGCGGCAGGCAAAGGAGCTCGCAGACGTGTTCCACGAAAAATACCTGCCGGTTTGCCAGAAGTACGACGTTTCGATGGGCTGGGAAAATTACCCGACTGCTATCAATTTTGCCACGGTTCCGGCCGCCTGGGACCAGGTGTTTGCGCTGGTTCCGGACCACCACCTGGGAATGGAGTTTGATCCCTCCCACCTGGTCCGCCAGTACATCGATCCTTACAACGCCGTGTGGCACATCCGCGACCGCCTTCTGGCGATTCACCTGAAGGACACTGAAATCACCCAGCCGATCCTTCAGCAGGTCGGGATTCTTGGGGAGCATTGGTGGCGTTATCGAATTCCAGGCCAGGGGTTAATTGACTGGCCGCGGTTCATTACTGTCCTGCTCCAGGTTGGATTCAATGGTGGCGCTGCAGTCGAACATGAAGATCAGTTCTGGGACGCGCCGCCGGGAAATGATGCTCCGGAGTTCCCGCAGGCTCGAAAGGACGGATTCATCCTTGCTTACCGTTTCCTCCGCCAATACCTTCCGGGTCGCTTGAGCTGATGAGCCCCGCAGGTCATGCCCGATCCGTCAGCCCCGAGCAACTTGACCCGGATCGCACGTAGACGCTCGGAAGTGGGCTCTGTGGAGTTCGACGTGTGATTACGAAGAAATCTCTCATGATACGCAAGCTTGTTGGCAACCGTATACTTTTGAGTGCCTTCCTGGCACTTACTTTCCCGATATGCGTATTGGCTCGACGCCACTCCTTCACTCTGGAGCAGGTGATGAGCGCTCCATTCCCCACCGATTTGACAACCGCACCTTCTGGGGCAAAAGCGGCGTGGGTCTTCAACTCCAGCGGAGTGCGAAACGTCTGGGCGACGGCGGCGTCGCCGGATGGTGGCAAGTACATCGCACGCCAGCTTACCAACTACTCTCAGGACGACGGTCAGGGCGTTGGGGAACTAGCCTGGCTCCCGGACGCTTCCGGCATTGTTTATGTTCGCGGAGGCGACTTTGAAAATGGCGGACCCTATCCGAATCCCAGAAGCTTCCCGCAGGGAGTCGAGCAGGACGTCTGGCTGATTCGTCTTAGCGGCGGTGCTCCAGTGCCTCTTGGCCAGGGCCATTCGCCGGCGGTCTCACCCAAGGGCACAAGTGTTGCATTCATCTACAGGGGCCAGGTGTGGCTGGCCAATATCAACCCCATCGGCAAGGCCGTACAGCTTATCCACGAGGAAGGGAAAGCGAAGTCGCTGCGCTGGTCGCCGGACGGAACCATGCTCGCCTTCGTGAGCGACCGCGGCGATCACAGCCTGATTGGCGTTTATGACTTCGGTCAGAACAGCCTGCATTATCTCGATCCCAGCGTTGATTTGGATTCGAATCCCGTCTGGTCCCCGGACGGCAAGCAGATCGCCTTTATCCGGATTCCAGCATCAGCGCACGAGAGAGTTTTCGGGCCGGAGCGAACCGGGCAACCGTGGTCCATCCGTGTGGCGGACGCAACAACAGGGGTGGGGCGGAAATTATGGAAGGCCGAGAAAGGTCCGGGAAGTGTTTTCCATGGGGTTGTGGCTGATAACCAGTTGCTGTGGGCGGCCGGGAATCGACTGGTTTTTCCATGGGAGCGCGATGGATGGGTGCACTTGTATTCCATCCCTGTTGCGGGCGGGACTCCGCATCTGCTGACTCCGGGTAATTATGTCGTGCGGGACGTCACGCTCAGCCCGGACCGTCGCGAGTTGGTTTTCAGCTCAAACGAAAATGACATCGACCGGCGCCACGTCTGGAAGGAATCCGTCATCGGCGATCGGCCGACCGCGGTGACCAGCGGCACCGGAATCGAATGGTCTCCGGTCATCACGACCCAGGGCAACACGATTGTCCTGTTGCACTCCGACGCGCAGCTTCCGGCGCAGCCAGCGGTTCTTGAGGCTTCCGGCAAGATCCGCGATCTTGCTCCCGGAGTTATTCCCAGGGACTTTCCGGCCCGGCAGATGGTCACTCCTCAACCTGTGATTGTCTCCGCTGCCGACGGGCTTCGCATCCACGGCCAGATTTTTCTTCCCGCCAATGATCACGACGGGAAGCGCCATCCGGCCATTGTCTTTCTGCACGGAGGCTCGCAGCGGCAGATGCTCCTCGGCTGGAATCCCATGGGCTATTACAGCAATGCTTACGCTCTGAACCAGTATCTGGTCAGTCGCGGTTACATCGTGCTTTCAATTAACTACCGGGGCGGCATCGGTTATGGATTGGATTTCCGCGAGGCGCTCAATTACGGAGCCACCGGAGGAAGTGAGCTCAACGACGTTGAAGGAGCGGGGCTTTATCTCCGCAATCGGAGCGATGTTGATCCCAATCGAATTGGTGTTTGGGGCGGGTCATGGGGTGGCTACCTGACGGCCCTCGCCCTGGCGCGCGCCTCCGATCTTTTTGCCGCCGGCGTTGACATGGAGGGGGTGCACAACTGGAATTTTGAAATTCCGAGCTGGGTCCCCTCGTACTATCCTCAGCGGCAGCCGGCGGCAGAGCGGCTGGCGTTTGAATCTTCTCCCCTGGCCTACGTGAAAACCTGGCGGTCGCCGGTGCTGTTAATCCAGGGGGATGACGATCGGAACGTGCCCTTCAAGGAAATGGTCCACTTGGTGGAAGCGCTTCGAAAGCAGGGAGTTCCCTTTCAGCAAATTGTGTTTCCGGATGAGGTCCATGTTTTTCTACTCCATTCGAACTGGCTGCGTGCCTATCATGCAACATCGGACTTCTTTGACCATTACCTCGGGCGTGAGGCGACAAGGCGTTAGAATCGCCAGCTGAAAATGCACGTCCCCCGCAATGATTCGCAGCGGCTGAAACCACGCCGCTGCGTGCCCACGAAGGGAGGCTCGATGGGGCGAAACGTCCGGCTCGGAATCATCATTCTGTTCATAGGATTCTTAATGGCATGTGCACAAGCTAGGATATCCACCCCGAGCAAACCTACGCGCTTTGGGCTGGTGGCCCCGAACCTGGCTGCGCGCCTGGCAAAGTGGCGCCGGGTAGAAATGCCGTTTGACGCTTCCGGCCTGACCCGGAACCAGCGCCGGGAAGTGGACAAGCTGGTTGATGCCTCGCGTTACCTGGACGATATTTTCTGGCGCCAGAGCGACCCGGACGCTCTCGATCTTTATAAATCGCTGGAACACAGCAAGAATCCGTTTGATATCGAGTTGCGCCGTCTGCTCATGATCAATGGAAGCCGCTTTGATCTTCTGGATGACAACCTGCCCTTCGTTGGAAACGATCCCATGCCGCCCGGCCACTGGCTTTATCCGCCGGATTTGACGCGTGCCGAAATTGACGCGTACGTTAAGGGGCACCCTGGTTCAAGGGAAGAGATTTTCAGCCCTTACAGGATCATCCGGCGCGAGGACAACGATCTGGCGGCTATTCCCTATGACGTGGCGTACAAGCACTTTCTGAAGAAGGCTGCTAAGGATCTACGCGAAGCGGCGGGCATCACAGATGACAAGCCGTTCGCCAAGTTTCTCAAAATGCGTGCTGTGGCATTGCTGAGCGACAACTACTACCCGAGTGACATTCAATGGCTCGATTTGAAAGATCCCAAAATCGACGTCATTTTCGGGCCGTACGAAACCTATCTGGATGGTCTGCTCGGCGTTAAAACATCGTATGGCGCGGCGGTATTGATTCGAAATGATGCGGAAAGCAAGAAGCTCGCTCTGTACCAGCAATATATTCCGATGATCCAGCGCGCTTTGCCGCTGCCTGCAGAAGATTTGCCGTCGATGCAAGGCCACGTGACGCCCATGGAAGTGGTGGATTCGCCTTTCCGCGCCGGCGACCTGGCGCATGGTTACCAGGCCGTCGCTGTCAATTTGCCGAACGATCCTAGAATTCACCAGGACAAAGGCACCAAGAAGATCTTCTTCAAAAACTTTATGGATGCTCACGTCAACTACGTGATTTTGCCCCTGGCTAAGCAACTGATGGAACCCGAGCAGGCGGCGCAGGTAACAGTCGAAGGATATCTGGCCGTGGTCGTCATGCATGAAATCTCACATGGTCTCGGTCCCGCTTACGCGCACGTTGGGAAGAGACAAGAGAAAATATGTGAAGCAATCGGGCCGGGCTATTCGGCGCTTGAAGAAGCCAAGGCGGATGTTGTGGGCATGTACGGCCTGGGATGGCTGGTTGACCACAATGTACTTCCGAAATCGAAGCTCGACGAGTATTACGCGTCCTATGTGGCTGGAATCTTCCGCACGGCACGCTTCGGAACCGGCGAAGCTCACGGGAACGCCGAGATCATGGAGTTCAACTACCTGAACGTACGGAAGGCGATCACCTGGGATGCTGGCATGAAACGATATACGATCGACTATCACCGCATGCCCGGCGCGCTCGCAAAACTGGCCAAAGAACTGCTCGAGATCGAGGCGACCGGAAACCGGGCTCGCGCCGAAGAGTGGTTCGAGCGTTATGACGCGATGCCGGCGACTCTCCAGTCTGCGCTGCGCAAGGCGCAGGACGTCCCGGTCGATATTGACCCGGTTTTCTCATTCCGGGAAAAAGTCCAGTAGGAACGTTTCGACTATTCCTGCATGGTGAGGACGACGCGGAACTCGGCTTTGCCGCTCATCATGCGGTCGTAGGCTTCGTTGGCGCGCGCGAGCGGAAACCTTTCGATCATCGGCCTAACTCCGCTCAGGACGGCAAAGCGGAGTGTATCTTCGGAATCGGCAGGGGCGCCGGAAGGCCAGCCCTGAATGCTCCTCCGCCCGCGTATCAGCTGAATAGGGGAAACCTCGATGGGCTCGGGGCTCGCTCCCACCACGACCATTTTGCCGTCTGTGGCAAGACCGTCAACGAGCGCTGATTTTGACTTGCCGCTCGGTGCGGTGGCCAGGATAACGCTCGCACCACCTATTTTCTGCAGTTCTTCGGCGACGTTGGTCGCGCGGCTGTCGATGTAATGGTGCGCGCCGAGTTTGCTGGCCAGTGCCGCGTTCTCCGGCCCGCGGCTGATGGCCGCCACCTTGAACCCGAATTTGTTGGCGAACTGGATGCCCAGATGTCCAAGGCCGCCGACGCCTTCGATGGCCACCAGATCGCCCGGCCGCGCTCCGCTGTGACGCAGAGAATTGTAAGTGGTGATGCCTGCGCACAGAAGGGGCGCGGCATCCTCAAAAGAGATTCCTTCCGGCAGTGCCGCAATCGCGTTCTGTGGCGCCACCATGTATTCTTCGTAGCCTCCGTCGTAATGGATACCGGTCACCCGAAGGTTCGCGCAATTGATGAAGTCTCCCCGGCGGCAATTGGCACAATTGCCGCAATGTCCGCCGTGCCAGCCCACGCCCACGCGTTGACCCTTGCGCCACATGGTGACGCCGGGTCCAACTTCGTCGATGACACCGGCGATTTCATGCCCCGGCACGCGCGGATATTGAATTCCCGGAAAAATATTTTCCCTGGTGAAGACATCGCTATGGCAAATTCCGCAGGCCATCACTTGAATGCGAACCTGTTCTGGCCCCGGCTGCGGAATCTCCCGCTCGACCAACTCAAGGGGCGAGCCTGGCCTGGTTACTTGTGCCACCTTCATCTTTGGCATAAGAATTCTCCTTGGATAGGATGTTATGATTTCCCCGCTTCGCTTAGATGCGGCGGGCCCTCGGAGTGCTCTAAATGTTTTGCTTCTGCTCTTCAGGAACGTTCTGCAGAGCGTGAAAGCGAACAGGGAACGCCAGTTCAACGCGGGTTCCGCCGCCGTGTCGGCTCCCGATCGACAGCCGCGCGCCGATGCGTTGAGAACGTTCCTGCATGCTCGTCAGGCCAAACCCTTGACGGAATTTCCGGTTCTTTGAATGGAAACCTTTTCCATCGTCCTGCACGAGCAAATGAGCTTCCTCGTTGCTATAGGCCAACTCGACGAGAACCTGTTTCGCTCCCGAATGTTTGACTGCGTTGCTGAGGGCTTCCTGGGCAATGCGCAGGACATTGGCCTCGATTTCACCCGGAATCATACAAGGGTCTCCGCGAAGAGTAAACTCTGCCGCCATTTCGCGGTGTTCGGCGATCCTCTTGGTAAGGCGTCGAAGTGCTCCGGCCAAATCATCACTTTCTAAAGCCTCGGGGTGCAGTGCCCAGACCACACGACGCGCTTCCGCCAGCCCTTCGCGGGCCATGCTTTGCGCCCTGTTGATATGCAACTGCACTTCTTCTGCATCGGAGGGCAGAATATCCTTCGCAGCCTCTAACTGCAGCGAGATTGCCATGAAGGCCTGGGCGACTGTGTCATGAATCTCGCGCGCCACCCGGTGGCGTTCTTCGAACACAGCTTCCTGCTTCAGCCGTTCGATCAGAAGGCTTCGAGCCTCTCTCTCTGTGATAAGAGTAGCCCAGGTGTACGCCAGCAATCCCGTGATGACACCGATCAGAATGTTGTCGACGATGGTGTCCGCCGGTAAAATGCCTTCCCAGTTCAGAATATATTCTGTGATATAGCTGGCAACCATCAGGAATATTCCTATTCCTGTGGCAACGCTAATTCGCTTGCTGGGCTCCTTCATGCGTATTTCTCGCTGTCAGCAGGCGCCGACCTTCCTCATGCGGAAATTTAAGCATACCCCGTGTACTTTTTCGCCGCAAGCGACCCCCAACCCCGAGCGCAGGCTGCGCGCCCTCCTGCGATAACTTAGGCATCGTCCCGGGCCGGGTTCTTTTTGCAAAGAATTGCCCATCCTCTGCAGATATTGCCGCCGAGCGAAAATTGTGAGATTTTCCTAAATTGAGCCGCCCTCGATGAGGGGCCCCTCTTCGAGGGAGTTCTTCGGGTTCGGAGCTTCGGATTGGCCCTCGGTGCTATCCGTCACATTTACGTTCTGTCCACATGCCCAATCTATGATACCAAACTAATCCGCAAACTCGATGACGATTCCGTTGATCCGTTTACCGAGCCCGGTGAATTGGCCGAAGAAGGGTGAGGTGATGTTGTTATAGACAGCCGTGGGATTTTTCCGCCCGGTCGTATCGATGGAATAGATGCCAAGGCGGAAGTCGTGTCCCGGATGGATATGAAAGGGAAGTGGAAAGTCTTTGTAAATGGCCCAGTTGAGCGAGAAATAGATGGGATACCGGTGGCTGTTTGGCTGCCCCACATAATTGTTGAGCACATCGATATTGGAATATGGGAATCCAGAATGCAGGTCGACCGACGGGCTCAGTGTGATTCCCCATGGAAGCTTGAACATCCCGTACCCTGTCAGCCGGTTAGGAATGTCCGAAGGCAGGTTGGCGTAAACGTCGGGCCGAATAACCGGAACTTCAAAAGGCACAAACATGCTGTCCGTTGTATTCAAATCGCCCTGGCTGCTGCTCCGGTCATAAGACATGCTGAGGTCTGCACTATCGCTAGGCCTGTAATTCAGGGTGAACTCGTACTCGTGGTAGCGTGAACTGCCCCGGTTCGAAAGCAGAAGCATCCCGCTGCCATCCGGTTGTGAAAAAGGATTAATGACGAACAGTCTGGAGGTGTGGCTGTAGAGAGCGCTGATCTTTGCGGTCAATTTCCTCGAAAACCGATGGGAAAGCTGGACCCGCCAAGTGAGGTTGCGCGGTGTACTGCCGAGGTCCGAACAGCCAGGAAGAATCTGGGGGCTGCCGGAAGACATTCGAGCACAGGCGAATTGATAAGCCACGGGCGGTCCCAGCGGAGACCCGCTAAGGTCGAAAGGGGTAACGAACCGAACGGGGTTGGCTGCGAAGGAGCCGGCCAGCAGCGGCGCGCGATCATAAAACATCCCGATGCCGCCACGCAGGACAGTGCGTGCGCTTCGGTTCAAGGCATATACCATGCTGAGACGTGGCGCGAAGTTCACTTCATTGCCGTTTGTGTCGCCAAAGTAACGCAGGCCGAGCGTTGTTGCCAGGCGATCGTTGATGATCCAGTGGTCCTGGCCGAAACCCGCAATCGCGGTGTCGTTGGCGCTGAGGTTTGCCGGCCCGCTAAATTCAATCCGTTCGGCAGTGGACCCGTCGTTTCGAAGAATCAGGACTGGATGCGACTGACTGGTACCCGTGAAATCGCGGTGGATTACGTCAGTTCCAATCAGCATTTCCTGCTTGCCCAGCCAATCTTTGGTGGGGAACCTGTAAATGGCCTCTCCTTCCTCTTGGTGGCTGGTTCGGGCAAAGGAATTGAAGTAGTTGCCACCCTCGCCCGTCGGCGTCAGAAGCATGTCCTCCGGGCCATTCCCGTGGGCATAGGTATCCATATTAATGAAGTTGAAAAACGTGTGCAGGATACCGCCGGAACTGAATTGGTAGGTGTCCGAGCCATCAATCGAAAAACCCCTCTGGCCATCGTCCGCTGCGGCAGGTCGCGGTATCAACGCGTTGAGGTTGGCCCACTGGGCACGCCTCGGGAACAGGTTGACGGAAAGCGAGGCAACTTGCCGAGGCGACAAGAGGAACTGAAAATTCGTGATCGAGTTGTAGCCCTCTATGTACGTTTCGTCGTTTGGCCATGCGAGCCCTGGCACGTTTATCTTCCTCATTTCGTAAAGGAAGGATTCGGCAAAATTCACTTTGTGCTTCCACAGAGGCCCACCAAAGCGCATGCGAGGTGTTGCTCTGGAGAAACCGACAAGATCACCCTCCTTGCCTCGCAGGCTTGGGTTAAGGTCGTGCATGGTCAGGTGCCACCGGTCCGGCGGAGGCTTCAGTTGGATGCTGGTCATCCCGCCGACGAACCCTCCGTATTGAGCGCCAAAAGGTGCTTTATAGACGTCAAGGCTTTGGATTGCGTCAATCGGCACATCGATGGAGTAGGATCCCGTGACAGGGTTCACCGCCTGGGCTGAATCCACCAGAAGCATGCTTTGGCTTTCCGGTACGCCCTTAATGTAAATCTTTCCGGTCTGGATTTTGACGACCCCGGGGGTAACCGGCAGTTCCTGCTTGAACTCATGCTGCACGACGGGAAGGGTCTGAAGCTGTTTGGGTTGTAGCGTCACGGTCGGTGGAGTAGTGCCCTGGGTCGACACGACCGGCGCAGTCTCTCGTACTTCAACCCTCTGGCGGAGTTCTTGAAGGTGTATCTGAATGTTTTCGACTGCCGTCTGGCCCGCTGTAATGGTTATTTTCAGAGTAACGGGCTTGAATCCCTCAATGGTGGCATCCAGCGTGTAAGAGCCTGCAGGCAGGTCCTGAAACTCGTACTCACCGTTGTCGCCGGAGTATACCGTTTGAGAAGGCAATCCCGGAGTATTTCCGGTCAGCTTGACGGCCACTCCCCCGACAGGAAATGGCTGGCCTTGAGGGTTAGTGCTCGTTGTTGTGCCGTGGAGTGCCCCTGTCGCAGGCTGGGCAGTCGCAAAGCTTGGAGGCCACAATAAAGCCAGAAGCATGACAGCAGCCAGCGTTGCGCTGCTGGCACGCCGCGCATAGCCCTGGCCTGCCAGGAAGTAAGCCCAAGGACGGGGAGACACGTAAATTTCTTTTTCGAGTAAGAGTGTCATCGGGATCAAAATGAGCTATAAAACTTCTTTTAGTGTGGCGCTTTGCCTTTGTTATTTCCTTTCATCAATGTTTGGAGAAACCAGAGGCAGCCTTTGTGTCTTGGCCAGCTTAAGAAGCTTTTTGGTTAGCTTCTACAGGCTGAGTTTTCCGCCACCTAAAATTGGTTTATGACGTACCGGACATTGTTCCGGACAAATGTGCTGCTACAAGTTGGGATTACCAGGCAATCGACCTCGTGGTGGCCCTGCAACCGGGAAGTTCGGCCTCTCCGTTGACTTGGGGTTGCGTTTCAGCGCACTCCAGAGCAGCGATCCTAAATTCCTGTTTCGCGAGGTCTTGACGCGCATGACTTCACTCTCGCTGGCCTTGTCCCTTGTTGTCGTTAACCTGGCACCTTATGAGATGAAGAAGATAACAAAACGGATGCGGCGATCCCCAAAATTGGCGTGAATGAGATTTGACAATGACGCGCTAAAGCTTGTAAAAGTAGCATTGGATTAACGGGCAGATTCTCATACGCGTTTGTTCTGTTGCGACCGGGCCATAAGCAGAAGGGTATCCTCGTATGTTTTGTACTCTCTTATGCTATCAGTTAAGAATCAAAACTGGCAATACACCCGCCCGGATTGGTTCGGCCCTTTGGGGCTCGGAGAACTGTTGCCAAGTTTGACCTGAGATTCTTTTGACAAGCCAAGCAGG
>JAKASH010000041.1 GCA_021828225.1 Acidobacteriota bacterium
TCCGGCCAGCTGGGAGCCAATACACCCGTTGGTGCCGCGGAGGTCCTTCTCTCGGCAGGCGTCCGGCTGATTCAATATCGCGACAAGGTCGACAACTCACGTCGGCTATACGAAGCAAGCTGCGAGATTGTGGAGCTTGTGCACAAGGCCGGTGGGACTTTTGTTGTCAATGACCGGGCGGACTTAGCTCGGTTGTCGGATGCCGACGGAGTTCATGTCGGTCAGGACGATCTGCCGGTCGAGCTGGCTCGCCGAGTGCTTCTTCCCGGCCAAATTGTGGGCGTTTCGACCCATACGCGGGCGCAGTTTGAAGAGGCAGAGGCCTCTTCAGCTGACTACATTGCCTTTGGGCCGATCTTTCCGACAGGAAGCAAAGAACATCCGGACCCTGTGGTGGGGCTGGACCGCTTACGAGAGGTTCGCACGCTGACGCGCAAGCCTCTGGTTGCCATCGGCGGGATCACGCTTGCCAATGCTGCATCTGTGATTGATGCTGGAGCGGACTCCGTGGCGGTAATCCATGATCTGCTCGCTGCGGAGGATATAAGCGCGCAAGCGCGGAAGTTTTTGCGGGTGCTGGGTTAGTATGGTGCCTGGCAGATACTTTCTGTCGGCATTCGGGAAGGTCGTCGCATTAAATCGCTTAAAGGATTGGCAGTATGGCCGCGACGGTAGCGAATAACTCCGCAACGGAACCCCACTCGGAAGAACTGGTCAAAGGGCTGGGTCTGCTTGACTGCACCACGATTGTGATGGGCTCGATGATTGGATCGGGCATCTTCATTGTGGCTGCAGAAATAGCGCGGGAGGTAGGCTCGCCGGGCCTTTTCCTGCTCACGTGGGTCATCAGTGGTGTCATGACGGTTTCGGCCGCGGTGACTTATGGCGAATTGGCTGCCATGATGCCAAAGGCTGGAGGACAGTACGTTTATCTTCGGGAAGCGTTCAGCCCGCTCTTCGGTTTCCTTTATGGCTGGACACTTTTCCTGGTGATTCAGACTGGCACGATCGCCGCCGTAGCCGTCGCCTTTGGAAAATTCTTAGGATTCTTCTTCCCTTGGATATCGGAGCAGAACTTTTTACTGAACCTCGGGAGTGTGACGCTTCTGGGGCATCCGGTGGCCCTGACTCTCTCTACGGAACAGGCTCTTGCGATCGTCGTCCTGTTGGGTCTGGGCGTCGTCAATATTTTTGGTCTACGGACCGGCGCATGGATTCAGAACGTATTTACTGTGCTCAAAGTTGGCGCTCTGGTCGGACTCGTAGGCGCGGGGCTGTGGTGGGAGTCAAGGCACGCTGGAGCAGTAGTAAGCCATGTCAGTTTTTGGGGACATACCCATTGGGATGCGGCAGCCCTGACCATCCTTGCTGTCGCGCTTGTGGGTCCGCTGTTTTCCTCCGATGCATGGAACAACGTCACTTTTACAGGAGCCGAGGTCAAGAACGCCAAGCGTAATCTTCCTCTGGCACTGCTGATTGGAACCGTTGGCGTCTGCAGTATCTATTTTTTTACGAATGTCATCTATCTTCGAGTGCTGCCTTTTGCAGCGATTCAGTATGCTCCCGACGATCGCGTGGCCACAGCGGTTATGGAAGCGATCCTTGGGTCCAAAGGCGCCGGGTTAATGGCGGCTGCAATCGTTATTTCGACTTTTGGTTGCATGAACGGGATGAGCCTGGCGGGTGCGCGCGTTTACTTCGCCATGGCCAGGGATCGATTGTTTTTCTCGAAAGTAGGCAAAGTGAACCCCAAATACCGCACGCCAGCGGTCTCGCTGATGGTACAGGCGGTGTGGGCGTCGCTGCTGACGTTGACAGGGACATACAGCCAATTATTGGACTATGTTATTTTTGCCGTGCTCTTGTTCTATATTTTGACTATTCTTGGTCTTTTCCGATTGCGCCGGACGCGTCCCGACGCGCCGCGTCCGTATCGAGCCTGGGGGTACCCCTTTGTGCCGATTCTTTATATTGTCCTTGCTTTGTTTATCGAATGGGCCTTACTAATTCACCGGCCTGCACGGAGCCTGGCCGGTTTGGGCATCGTGGCTATTGGGATTCCCATCTATTTTGTCTGGCGCAGGCAGAGTTTGGTATCTGATCGCTGAAATCAATTGGGAGGCGGGATGTCTGATTTATGGGTGAAGAAGAGTATCGAGCAGTTGCAAAGCGAAGCCGCAGATTCTGAACACGGGCTGCGCCGCACGCTGGGACCCCTCGCTTTAATCTCTTTAGGTATTGGCGCAATTGTCGGAGCGGGAATCTTTGTCATCAGTGGCGTCGCAGTGCAGCACACAGGCCCGGCCCTGGTTCTTTCGGTCATCCTCTCCGGAGTGGGCTGCGCATTCGCTGGCTTGTGTTACTCGGAATTTGCGTCCATGATCCCAATTGCCGGCAGCGCCTATACCTATGCTTACGCGACAATCGGGGAATTCCTGGCATGGATTATCGGCTGGGACTTGATCCTCGAATATGCTGTGGGAGCCACTACCGTCTCGATTGGATGGTCCGGATATACTTTGTCTTTCTTGCGGACGCTTCATATCCCTTTTCCGGCGGAACTGGCCCGCAGTCCCTGGTCTCCTGCAAGGAATATCGATGGGACCTTGGTCCATTCCTATTTCAACCTTCCGGCGTTTTTCATTGTTGCCTTGATTACGGTGTTGCTGATCCTGGGTATCCGCGAGTCTGCAAGTTTTAACAACATTGTCGTCATCATAAAGGTCGGCGTGATCGTCTTGTTTATCATTATCTGCGCACTTTATGTAACCAGAAGCAATTGGGTTCCGTTTCTTCCGGCAAACCCTGGGACATTCGGCGATTTTGGCTGGAGCGGTGTCTTGCGTGGCGCCGGTCTGATCTTTTTTGCCTATATCGGGTTTGACGCGGTCTCAACGGCCGCGCAGGAGGCTCGCAATCCTGAGCGCGATATGCCGATCGGCATTCTGGGCTCGCTGGGGATTTCTACTCTGCTTTACGTCGGCGTGGTATTGGTTCTGACCGGCGTTACGCCTTTTACCCGCCTGGACGTGCCGGATCCCCTGGCCGTGGCTGTTGACGCAACGCCTGCTCACTGGCTCTCGCCGATTGTCAAAGTAGGCGCCATCCTGGGGACGACGGCGGTTATTCTGGTGATGCTGCTGGGGCAGACACGCATCTTTTATACAATGGCCTTTGACGGCTTGCTCCCCAAGGTTTTCAGTTCGGTTCACCAGCGCTTCCGGACACCTTATAAGAGCACGGCGCTGGTTGGCTTCCTTGTCGCACTGGCGGGAGGACTGGTCCCTCTCCGTGTTGTGGGAGAACTGGTCAGCATCGGGACGCTGCTGGCGTTTACCATCGTTTGCGGCTCGGTGATGGCCATGCGCAAGATGCGTCCAGACATCAGGCGTCCGTTTCGAACGCCGATGGTCTGGTTCGTTGCTCCCATGGGGATGATCATGTGCGTGGGACAGATGGTTGGCCTGCCTCTGGATACCTGGATCCGGCTTTTCGCCTGGATGGCAATCGGTCTTGTCATTTATTTCACTTACAGCCGTCGCCATAGTCTCCTGCGACTTGCGGGAAAGCAGACCTCTGCTCCAACGCCTGCTACAAAGACAGAAATCTGATTTGAGACAGGCAACCATGAACAGACTGAGCGCGAAAGGTTCGTCTTTTCGCTGAAGACCTCGCAGCCTTTGCTGCGTTGAAGGGATATGCGTTGTCCCCTCACGCAATGCGTTTGGGAGAGTGAATGTTTGCCTCAGTTGCTGACGTACTTCTTCGGGAATACCGCACGCGGCCGATGGCGCGCTTTACCGCATGGCTGATCGCCTTCGGCCTGGCCCTGTGGGTGGACAATCTTCTCACAGGCGGAGTTCCGGGCCTGCTATGGGCTGCTTTCGTAATCGGGCTGGTGATTGCCGCAGGCTACTATGTTACCCGTCTCATCGGAGCTTTCAAGCACCACATCCTTTGGCATCTTCGCCGCCGGCTGATTGTTACCTACGTTTTCATTGCGGTCGTCCCTGTCGTCTTAATCCTGGCTCTGGTAGGAGTGGCGGTTGTCATCGCCAACGGCCAGTTTGCTGCGTTTCTGGTGACGCTTAAGGTTCATGACCAGGTCGAAGAGATGCGTCAGGTCAACCGTGTTGTAGCGCACGAAGCTTACCTGAGCCCTGCCAGAACCCCGGAACAGTTGCTGGACCAGTTGCAGCGGTTCTACGTGCAGCAACTTTCTGAGCACTCGGCCAGCTATCCCGGTCTCGAGATTGCCCTCCGGCTGGGCAAGGAGAAGCGTGCGTTTTACTTGAATGGTCAGCAGATCTCCGAAGTCCCGACGATCCCATCATGGTTGACGAAAGAAGAATTTTCAGGTGTGGTTTCGGATGGCGGAAAGTTGTTTCTGCGCGCAGTCGATCAGGGCGAAACGCCCGTGGGACGAATCAGGATGGTCCTTTCGGAACCGTTCAGTTCCGAACTGCTGGATATGATTGGCCGGAATATAGGGCCCGTTGGTATTATCAAAGCGAATACGGGTTCGGCTCCCATTCAGCCTGTTACGGAGAGTCTCCCTGTGCCTGCGGTGACCGAACCTCAGGAACAAATCGTCGCGCGCTCGAAGTCAATTCCCCTTCCACCAGCCGCCAATTTCCTGGACACCGACGTTTCTGGGACCTCGGCATTGAATGTTATCTTCTGGGGCGGAACAGAGGAGCAACGTCTCCCTGCGCCGGTCTTTGTTCTCGTAAGCTCCAGGCTGTCAACTCTCACCCGTCACCTGCTGTCCACCCTGGGACGTTATACGAGGATTTATCTCGCATTATTCCTGGCTATAGGGGCTGTTTTCCTGTTGATAGAACTGTTGTCTCTCATTGTCGGCATCCGACTGACGCGGACCATTACAGGGACAGTGGACAAGTTGTATCAGGCGACGGAGCACGTTCGAGCTAGCGATCTTTCGCACCGCATCAACATGCCGGCGGAAGATCAGCTCAGTTCTCTAGGTGAGGCTTTCGACAGTATGATCGCGTCGCTCGAGCGTCTTCTTCGCGAGTCGCAGGAAAAAACACGATTAGAGCACGACATCCAGATTGCCCGTGAAGTGCAAGAGCAGCTTTTCCCGACTGAGGCTCCGAAGGTGCCGGGCCTGGAGCTTTATGGTGTCTGCAAGCCCGCACGGCTTGTCAGCGGCGATTACTACGACTTCCTGCCCATGGGAACCGACAGGGTTGGCATGGTACTGGGTGACGTAAGCGGCAAGGGGGTTTCGGCGGCGCTGATTATGGCGGCCATTCAGTCACTGATTCGAACCCGTCTTTATATGGACTCGTCAGATGGGCAGCCCGCTGCTGAGCATCTGTCTACTGCTCACTTCTTCGGACTGATGAACCAACAGTTGTTTGAGAATACGCCCGAGGAAAAGTACGCAACCTGCTTCTATGCCCTTTATGATTCAGACTCGCGCCAGCTTGTCTATACAAATGCCGGCCATCCGGCACCGGTCCTTTTCCGGAATGGTGAAATTGTCCGGCTGGATGTTGGAGGAACCCCGCTGGGGCTTATCTCTCCGATGTCTTATGGGGAAGCGAAGATTGCGCTTCAACCCGGCGACATGCTAGTGGCTTTTACAGACGGGCTTATCGAGAGCGAAAACAGCTTCGAAGACCAGTTCGGTGAGAGCCGTCTGATTGAGGTTATTCAGCGTGCCAGAGGGAATTCCCTTGCCGTTCTGGCCAATGAAATATACCAGAGTATCGAGCACTGGACGGGCGGCGGCGAACCGCAGGACGATATGACGCTGATTGTAGCCCGGGCAATATCTTCGTGACGGGTTCTCCTGCCGTTGTCGATTCACTGAATGTTCAGTAAACTGAATAATATCTACCCCGCTGCTTGATGCTTCTTCTGTTACAGGGGAGAATGGGCCGGGCCGAGGCTCGACCGAACGGCCCGTTCGTGCCGGCTGCGCTTCAGCCTGCGCGCCGGCGAAGAGCCCTGAGATGTCCCGGACTGGCGGGCATGCGTGTCCAGGAGGAACGAGGGAGTGAAAGGCCATCGAACAGCTATCCTGATCGTTGTCCTTGTCGCCGCTCTGGTAGGTACTGGGACTGTCGGCTTTCATACGATCCAGAGATGGGGTTGGTTTAAGTCCCTTTACACGACCTTGATGACGCTTTCTACCATTGGCGCAGGTCCGGAAAATGAGCTTGGCGGGCGGGGTGAAATCTTCAATGTTATCCTTATTCTTCTTGGTGTTGCGGTGGTGGGCTTCGCAATTGGAAGCCTCACAAAGGCGGTGGTAGAATTCGAGTTAGGTTCATTTTTTGGACGACGCCGCATGGAAAAGGAAATCTCAAGCATTAAGAACCATTTCATCGTTTGTGGTGCCGGTCGTGTGGGGCGCCGGGTAGCCGCCGAAGTGGCTGCGCGAAAATACCCTCTTGTTATTATTGAGCGGGACCAGGCGAGAGCGGTGTGGGCTCAGGAACGAGGCTTCCCTGTTGTCATCGGCGATGCTGCGAGTGAGGCGGTCTTGCGGAAGGCCCGCATCGAGCATGCGCGCGCCCTGGCGAGTGCCGTCACCTCGGATGCGCAGAATGTTTACATCGCTCTAACGGCGCGTGGAATTGCGCCCAACATACCGATTGTCGCCCGTGCCAGCGAAGAAGATGCTGAATCGAAGCTCCTGAGGGCAGGCGCCACGACGGTGGTCTCGCCATATAGTTACGCGGGTCAGCGCATGGCGCGCATTCTGACTCGGCCTCACGTTCAACGGTTCATTGACATGGCACTTTCCTCTCTCAGCGAAACCAACCTGGAAATTGAAGAGGTTCAGGTGGGAAATCCTTCCAAGCTGGCCGGAAAAAGCCTGGAGGAAGCGAATATTCGCGACCGGTTTGCTCTTATTGTACTGGCAATCCGCCGCCAGGATGGTCAATTGGATTTTAATCCCAAGCCCTCTGAGATGATATCAGCAGGTGACTACCTCATTGTGATGGGCAGTTCACAAAACTTGAGAGAACTCGAATCCCTTGCAGGCGTTAAGGAATGAAGATCCTCACCGCCGCACAGATGCAGTATGTCGACAGAATCACGACCGAGCGCTACGGTGTGCCTAGCCTGACGCTGATGGAAAACGCCGGCCGCAGCGTGGTGAAGTTCCTACATCAGCGTTTCTCACCCCTTGAGAGGCAGGAAATTGTGATCCTGTGCGGGCGGGGAAACAACGGGGGCGATGGCATGGTAGTCGCCCGCATGCTGCGAGAACTGGCTCTCAAGCCGCGCGTGCTTCTTCTGGCCGATCCCGAGCGCTTAAGCGGTGACGCCGAGGTCAATTACAAACGGCTCGCGCAAAACGGCTTGCCCACAACAGTTCCGGATACTGCTTCCTGGAATGAGATCAAGGTTAAACTGGGCAATGTTTCCCTGGTTATCGATGCAATCCTGGGGACAGGGCTTTCCAAGCCTCTAGGCGGGTTTTTCCTGGAAGTGGTCAGGGATATTCCAGTTGTTTTCCCTCAGGCCAAGGTTGTTGCAGTAGATTTGCCCACCGGGGTTGCTGCTGACTGCGGTGATCTGATTGGAGAATGCGTTCGTGCCGATGCATCAGTGACTTTCACTGCCCCGAAGATTGCTCACGTTTTCCCTCCCGCGTGCGAACGGGTGGGTGAATGGGTTGTACGACCCATCGGCACGCCGGTGGAGGCGCTCGAGAGCAATCCGGATTTCTTTCTTAACACTCTTCAGCCCGAGGATCTGGGATGGCTTGTCCAGCCGCGGAAACTGGAAGGGCACAAGGGCAATTACGGTCATGTGCTCGTTCTGGGTGGCTCAATTGGCAAAACCGGGGCTGCGGCAATGGCGGCGAAGGCTGGGCTCCGTTCCGGTACGGGACTGGTCACCGTTGCCACGGCAAGAAGTGCTTTGCCAATCATTGCCTCGCTGAGCATGGAAATCATGACGGAGCCACTGCCTGAAACCGATTCCGGTACGGTTTCGCTTCGGGCGTTGAAAGACGCTCTTCTCGACACGCTGATGGAAGGGAAGTCGGTTTTGGCGGTTGGCCCGGGTCTGGGACGGCACCCCGAGACGTTGGAATTAGTCCGAGAGGTGGTCAATCGATATAATGTGCCGGTTGTCATTGACGCCGATGGACTTAATGCGTTTGCAGGCTCCATGGAGGCGCTTCGGGCGGACAAGAGAATTCGTGTGCTGACACCTCATCCGGGCGAGATGGGACGGCTCGCCGGGCGAAAGACTTCGGAGATCGTCGCTCATCGCCTGGAAGTGGCGCGCAAGTTCGCGCAAGACCACGGCATTCAACTGGTTCTGAAAGGATTCCGGACGCTGACCGCTTCGCCTGAAGGCCAGGTGTGGGTGAACCCGACCGGCAATCCTGGCATGGCGACGGGAGGTTCGGGGGATGTTCTGACCGGCATTACCGCTGCCTTGCTGGCGCAGTATCCTGACCGTTCCCCAACAGAGGTTACTGCCGCTGCCGTTTACCTTCATGGACTTGCGGGTGACATGGCTGCGCGTGAGCTTGGCGAAGCCTCGGTGATTGCCGGAGATATTCTCGAAGCTCTGCCCAGAGCTTATCAAGAGATCAAACAAAGGCAGCATTGCTGATTTGTCTATGGGAGCTAACAATCGGGCGCTTGAAGAGAGCGCTTCGGTAAGCCCGAGAAATCGGTTGGAATTTATTACCCATTCGCCGGAAGAAACGATCGAACTCGGGGCAAAGATCGCCCGGCTGCTGCCGCAGCCATGCCTTGTGGTTATGGAGGGCGAGCTTGGCAGCGGCAAGACCACGCTTGTTAAGGGCATCGTCTCCGGGTTGGGTGTTGCGCGGCAGGAGGATGTCACAAGCCCTTCTTTCACGCTGGTCCACGAGTACGGCCAGGATCGTAAGGTCTATCATGTGGATCTTTACAGGATTGAGGGCGCCCGGGAACTTGCGACACTCGGGTTGGAAGATTTGCTGGAGCAGCAGACCACGGTCATCGTAGAATGGGGAGAAAAGTTGCTCAATCAAGAAGCTGAAGCACAAGTCAGAATCTATATGGAGCTGATGGAAGGTGAAGACCGTCGCGTCACGATTGAAGGGCTGGAAAAATAGCGCAGGTTATCTCAAAACGGCTGGCGTTGCATTGCTGGCGGCATTGATGTTTACAGCGTGCGCATCGACCCCGAAGACTCGTTACTACACACTTCACGTCCCACCACCGCCGAGTGCGTCAGGTCCAAAGACTCATTTTGTATTGCAAGTGGAGCGATTTGACACTCCCGACGTGTTACGCGATAACCGGCTCATTTATTACAAGTCACCCACCGAGCTGAACTTTTATCAGCAACGCCGCTGGTCGTCAGATCCAGGGGAACTGCTGGCCGACTTGGCAATGAAATACTTTGCCGAAACTGGACTGTTCCAGCAAGTGTATGCCTACCCCGCGCCTGTGCACGCCGACTACACTTTGCGAGGAAGGGTGCTTAACTTCGCGGAGCTGGAATATGAAAAGAGTGATCATGGTGGATTGGGGCAGGGAAAGGTCAGCCTTAAACTGGACTTGATTCGAACGAAGGATTACAAAGTTGTCTGGTCAGCCCGGCTGGAAGATGCAGAGCCGATTAGAAAGAAGAATACACGGGGCGTTGTCGACGCGTTGAATAATGCGGTCGGGCGCGTGATGCTGAAGGCTTATGCGGGCATTTCACAAGCTGTTGAACACGAATTTGCACAAAAGCAGGAAGCCCACTGAGTGGAGGAATCATAGAGTATGACGACACAGTCTGAGCCCGTACGCTGGGCGCTTATCATTGGATCCTCAAGCGGATTTGGAGAGGCCCTGAGCCTTGAATTGGCCCGGTCGGGTCTGGATATTTTTGGAGTCCATTTTGACCGCCGTTCGGCACAGGAGCGCGTGAACGGGATTATCGAGAGGATCAAGGCCGTGGGGCGGGATGCGGTGTTCTTCAACATGAACGCCGCCGATGCCGCCAAGAGAGCGCAGGCTCTGGACAAAATGCAGGATCATTGGAAGCAGCGCGGTGGACAGCACTTTGTAAAGGTCTTTGTGCATTCCGTGGCTTTTGGCTCGCTGTTGCCCTATGTCAGCAGTGACTCTAAAGATCAACTGACACAGGCGCAAATGGAAATGACTCTGGATGTGATGGGCAACAATCTTGTCTACTGGGTTCAGGAACTGCTGCAGAGAAAAATGATGGCTTCAGGAAGCCGAATCTATGCCATGACCAGCGCGGGCGGCCACAGCGTGATTCCGAATTATGGAGCAGTCTCAGCAGCTAAGGCGGTGCTGGAGTCCCACATCCGTCAGCTTGCCTTTGAACTGATGCCCCAGGGCATTACCGCCAATGCCATTCAGGCCGGAGTCACCGTGACGCCGGGCTCGAGCAAAATCCCGGGCATCGAGAAGCTGGCCGAGTTTGCCAAACTTCGAAATCCCGGCGGACGTTTAACAACTCCGCAGGATGTTGCAGGAGCCGTTGCGGCGCTGATGGATGATCGAACCCAATGGATGACCGGCAACGTCATTCGAGTCGACGGCGGCGAGGATATTGTCACTTAGCCGGCCCTCGATGAGAGCAAGCGACACCCGCAAAAGATCTGAAGATCGTCAGCGCATGGCAGGTAGCTACATGCGGCCCGATAGTTTTTGACGCTCCCGGAGGTATTTGCTAGCATGAATTCTTAAGAGTTAAATCAACGTGCGGGACATGCCAAAAGATCGAGCCTGCCCAAGAAGGGTATTGCTGGCAAAACCTAGGGGATTTTGCGCTGGAGTTGATCGAGCTATTGATATCGTCAACCTTGCTCTTGAGCTGTATCAGCCCCCTGTCTACGTCAGAAAACAGATTGTTCACAACAGGTGCGTTATCGAGACCTTGTCCCAAAAGGGAGCTATTTTTGTGGATGAGGTCGACGAGGTCCCTGAAGGCGCTCTGGTGATTTTCAGTGCCCACGGTGTTTCCCCCGAAGTTTTCGAGAAGGCCCATCTGAAGAATCTGAGCGTTATTGACGCAACATGCCCGCTGGTGACGAAGGTTCATTCTGAGGTGAAACGGTTTGCCGGTGAGGGCCTCTCCATCATACTGGTAGGGCACGAAGGACACGACGAAGTTGTCGGGACGTTGGGCGAGGAGCCTGGGCACATTCAGCTTGTCAGTACCGTGGAGCAGGCTGAACAAGTTCAAGTTCCTGACGGCCAACGAGTTGCTGTCACTACGCAAACCACGTTGAGTGTGGATGATGCCACAGCCATCCTCAACGTTCTGCGCCGTCGCTTTCCCGAATTGATCACTCCGTCCAGCGATGATATTTGCTATGCGACACAAAACCGGCAGGCAGCGGTGAAGCTGATCGCGCACGAGGCGGATCTGGTTCTCGTCCTCGGTTCTGATAATAGTTCGAATTCCGAGCGTCTTCGCGAGGTAGCGGAGGCTGCCGGAGCGCGTGCCTATTTGATCGATAATGTCTCTGAAATCCAGCGGGTCTGGTTGGATGGTGTCGATGTTGTGGGAGTTACCGCTGGCGCCTCTGCACCGGAAAACCTTGTGCAAGATGTCATGGCATGCTTCAGAGAGATGGGCGTTGAAGAGTTCGAAGAGGTTGAAGCCACGACCGAGAAGGTCGTGTTTGCGTTGCCGTCAATCAGTTTCCAGGAGTTTGCGAAGAACGCTGCCAGCCGTTAGAAGGCACGTTCTTTAATCATCCCCTTGACCAAGTGTCCTGAGCGCCGTTATCAAGGCTCAGTGTGCGAAACCGTGTGGTTTTTATACGGTTTTGTCCGCAGAGTCACAGACAGGCTCTAGGGGACATTCCA
>JAKASH010000042.1 GCA_021828225.1 Acidobacteriota bacterium
ATGCAACTCCACGAACACGATCGAACTGCGTCAGGCCATCGAGGCGTTCATCACGGCCTATGCCCAAAATGCCAAGCCGTTCAAATGGCGGAAGCGCGAGGTAAGGGGCTCGCAGCTTCGCAATACTATCGTTAACTTACGCAACTCGGCAGTAGAACTAGACCCTTGTATCCAGTTGGGCCTTTTCGACTTATGATGGGACAGCACTGAGGCAAAAGACGAGTTCGGGCAGATGCTTGTTTCCATTGTTCGCCCGATTTTGCTGTCCGGGCCAGGTCAAAGCTGTTGTGCCTCATGTTCGGGGTGTTGACTGAGGTTACGGTAAAGGATGAATTCACGCTCTTCAGTCAGCCGCGATGGCGTTCGTCAACGATGGTCACTTGCATATCGCGAGCCAGCCAAACTATTTGCTGGACAAGGTTCCGACCGAACAACACCGGCCAGGCGCTCTGGCGGGGGCGAAGGAGGAATATCTGCGTGACGCCATGCCGGCGCGCAAATTGCACGAGTGCCTGGGCAACATTTTCCCCCTGCAACACCCGCGTTTCAATCTGAAGGTTGCGAGCAAAATTCAGATGTTTCTCAACCGCCTGGCTCTCTGGCGCCGGTAGGGAATCGAGGTCGGAAACGGTGTGAACGAAAACTGCAAAGCACTCCGCGTTTAAGAAATCGGATACGCGCCTGCCGCGCCGGATCAGGGCCGCAGTCGAGGGATCGGCCGTAATATGGATCAAAAGGCGGTCGGTCGATTCTGCCTTTCGGAATGGAAGACCTGCGAGGCTTCGTTCGGATTGCGAGTGAGAAATCGAGATCTTTTCTTGCGGTTCCTGGCGGATATCCACTTCGTGTGCCGCTTGACGCAACGCCAGCTCGCGTAAGGCTACAAGCGTTGGCTCCTTGAAAAAATTCTCCATCGCCCGCCGTGCTTTTTCTTCCGGGTAGACGACTCCGCGTTTCAGGCGGTTGAGCAGTGCCTGGGGCGGCAAATCCACCATAACGACTTCGTCGGCCTGCTTAACCACCCAGTCGGGTATGGTTTCCTTCACGCGCACGCCCGTGAACTGCCAGACGGTGTCGTTGAGGCTCTCCAAATGCTGCACGTTCATGTTGGTCAGCACGTCGATGCCAGCGCCCAAAAGCGCGTGAACATCCTCCCATCTCTTCGCCCTTTCTGACCCGGGGACGTTGGTATGTGCGAATTCATCCACCACGCAAACCTGCGGATGACGGCGCATAATGGCTTCGGTATCCATTTCCTCGAACTCGCTTCCGCGGTAGAGCAGCTTACGGCGCGGAACGATTTCAAGCCCTTTGGTCTTTTCAATGGTGTCTTTGCGGCCATGCGATTCGAAATAACCGATGACAACATCAATCCCCTGCTGCTTCAGCTTGTGTGCTTCATCAAGCATGCGATAGGTTTTCCCCACACCCGCTGCATATCCGAGGAGGAGTTTTAAGTGACCTCGATGGCCGATTCCTGGCATACAAGATCCTCTATTGTGGGAACACTCGAATGTCGATTCCTTCGGCAGACTTAATCAATCGGTCGACGCCACCACCGAAAAGGCGTTCCAGCCAGCTCTCTTTCCTGCTGTGCTGGATGAAAATTTGCGTAATACGGCGATCACTCGCGAATTGGAGAACTGCGTCAGTCCATTCTTGCTCACCGAGTACCTCGACCTGCGCCCCAAGTGTTCGTCCATACCGCAGGTTATCTTCCAGCACAGCCTCGTCTTTGGGAGAGCACCGCTGGCGAACATGGACGACATAGAGTTCACCGTGAAAGCGATCGGCATTGCGGCGGCCGCTTTCGATCATCCCCCGCGCGTTAATTCCGGTCTTGACGCATACCAGAATGCGCTCCTGTGTTCCCCAGAGTTGCTCGATTCCGTGATGCTGTAAGTAGGTTTCTAATTGGTGGTCGACGATGTCAGCAGTGAGCAACAATGCCATTTCCCGCAATTGAGCAAGCCTTTGCTGCCGGATGAGCGCAAGGTCGCACTCGTCATAGCCTGTTGGTCCGGGAATTTTCCCCTCGCGCTGCATGGCCATTTCCGGGGGGGCGTCTACAACTTCGATTTCATTAGCGGACCTCAAGAACTTGAGTGGTACAACTTCGGTAACGTTCTTTCCGGTGATTTTCGCCACCTTTGCTTGGTACTCGTCGATGTATTGCAGATTGAGGGAGGTAAGTATGGTGATTCCTGAGTCCAGCAACTCATCAACATCCTCCCATCGCTTGCTATGACGGCTTGACGGGGGGTTGTCGTAAGCAAGCCCGTCAACAACACAGACCTGTGGGTGCCGCCGCAGGATCGCGCTAACATCTATCACCTGGATTCCGTCGACGGATCTCAGAGGAATTACTTCCATCCTCCGCAGCAGATTTTGCACATCAGGGGAGACCACGGGCTGGATTGCACCAATGACGACATCTTCCCCTCGCTCTCTTCGGCGCCGCGCCTCGTCGAGCATGCGTGCAGACTTGCCAACTCCGGACGCATAGCCCAGGAACACTTTGAGCAGGCCACGATGCTGAGACTCCTCATCGGCTTGCAACTGGCGTAGGAGTTGTTCAGGAGCGGGACGAGGCGGAGTGGTTTCGGGCATAGGAAACATTAGTCTACTACTACTTCTATCCTTATTATTGCGGAGAATGTCCTAAATAGGAAGTATGGTTCGATTCCGGTGGAAACCATGAATGTTCTTGCGCAAGGCTGCTCAATTGCCAGCATACTTCGCTTGTGTCCAGGCGGGGAGGGCCTGGGAAGCGCGCGCGCAGTGTCCTGGCGGAAGGGCACGCCTGCACCTTCCAGCCGCCCAACCGCGAGTTGCGCCACTCATGCCTGCGGCCGTCAAGCTCAGAGCATAAAACCGCCTTCCACCAGGCCACGGGTCTGGGTCGAGTTCAAACCGCGCGGACCGAACCCGTCGCCCAGCGTCAGGTTTCGGGCTTGAACCAGAGAGAATTCTCCGCGGACGAAAAATCCGTGGTCGATGAAGGTAGGGGTCAGTGTGACCGACCAGGCCGAGCTGCCCGGGCCATAGAGCAGATTAACTCCGTTCTCGGCCACGTTCCCCGTGCTTGAGATATATTCGCCGCGTCCGGCAATCGAGACGTGGCGCGTGAACTTGTAAGTCGCCAGCAGCGCCCCTCCGCGCGTCGCCGCTCCGTGCAGGATGCCGATCTTCTGGTTGGTGGGCACGTCGGTGTATTGAAAGTAAGGCTGGACGATCCAGCTTCCCTTCGTGTACGTGTATACGAGGGCGTACATGCTGCCGTTGTTTTGCACAGGCGTCGCCGGAGTTCGAAAGGACGTCTGCCCAAGATTTCCCATTGCCGAGAATGCCAGACTATTGGGCCCGTTGGAATAGGTCAAGGAGCCGCTCAGCCATGAGTAACGGTTGGAATAGAAACCGTCGTTCCAGCTTAGTGAGGCGGTGAACTTGCCCAAGGTTTGATTTATCTGGATTCCACGATTAACGGCGTTTTCCTGGCCCCACAACAGTCCGCGCTCGATGTTCATATTTTCGAAGTCGAACGTGGACTCAGCGCCCATCAGCGTGGGTAGCTTGCCGATTAGAATGGAGAGATTCTTCCTTGGGGCGAGCTGCAAATAGCCCACCGGAAGCGCGTCGTAGAAGTTGCTCACCGTGTCTGCAGTGGAAAGGAAAGGGACGCCCAAGGCCGGCAAATTATAGGCGCCCGCCTGCAGATAGAACTGCCACCAGCCGGTGGTCTTCTGAATAATGATTTGACCGTTGCTCAGATCCCCTTGTGTGGGCTCGTCGCCGGAGACCCTGTTGCTCTGCGCCAAGCCCATGCCACTGAGGATTCCCAGCGCGTCCAGCTTCCCCAAAGGGCCGGCGTTGAACGTCAGGGGCGTTCCCCACTGCAGCGCCCCTGCCATGGCAGGGCCGACCTGTGCCCTTGCCAGCCGCAAGCACGGCGGGAACAGGCAGACCGTTGACAGAAGCAGAATGAACTTCAAAGCGGCTCGGCGCCCCGAAGCAATGCTGATCATTATTTTGTTCTCCTTCCGGTCGTCCAAGTGGACAACTATTGCCCTTTTTCGCGCGCTCTGCCCGCTAGCCTTCGGCGAGCGACACGTGTAGTGATCAGGCCCGCCGGCTGCAAGGTCCGGCGCGCAGGCCCCAAGTTTTCGAAGGCAAGGAGAGAGGCTGGGAAGGGAACTCACCTGACTTGTACAAGCTCCCCCGCCGTGGCGCCTCTTCGGGCCTTCGGACTACTTTTGCGGAAACTTCTGGTCGAGGGCGAGGTTGAGTTCAAGCACGTTCACGCGTGGTTCTCCCAAGAAGCCCAATTCGTCCCCCCTCGTGTGCTGCGCAATGAGCTGTTGCAGTTCTTTCATCGGGATGCCTCGCGCCATAGCCACCCGGGCGGCCTGAGCTTCTGCTGAGGCGGGGCTGATGTCAGGGTCTAGTCCGCTGGCCGAGGCCGTCACAAGATCGGCCGGGATGGGACCTTTATAATCGGGGTTTGCTTTGCGGAACTCAGCGATTGAAGCCCTAACGCGGTCAATGAGCTCTTGATTGGTGGGCCCATAGTTGGAGCCGCCGGACTCTGTGGCATTATAGCCGTTCTTGCCTGCCGCCGAGGGCCGCGGGTGAAAATATCCTGGCTCCGAGAAGTTCTGACCGATGAGCGAAGAACCCACGATGTGCCCGTCAAATGAGATGAGGCTGCCATCAGCCTTGGCGGGGAAGAGCAACTGGCAAAGTCCTGTGACCAGACCTGGGTAGACCAGGCCCGTAAGCACAGTCATCAAGAGAACCACACGGAATGCGGTTGACATTTGTTTCCACACTGTAATCTCCTTAAACCAGCCTCAGCCAGATGAGAAGATGGTCGATCATCCAGATGCCGGGGAATGGCGCCAGAATTCCACCCAGACCATAAATCAGGAGGTTCCGCTTCAGGAGACTCGCCGCTCCTTGTGGCCGGTACTTGACTCCACGAAGCGCCAGAGGAACAAGCGCAATGATGATCAGCGCATTGAAAATAACCGCAGCCAGCACGGCGCTCTGCGGCGACTGTAAATGCATAATGTTCAGACGCTCGAGGGCCGGATAAGTGCTTGCGAACATGGCTGGAATGATGGCGAAATATTTGGCGACATCATTGGCAATCGAAAACGTCGTGAGTGCGCCACGCGTGATCAGGAGTTGCTTGCCGATAGCCACCACTTCAATCAGCTTGGTGGGATTGCTATCCAGGTCCACCATGTTGCCGGCTTCTTTGGCGGCGGAAGTCCCGGTATTCATGGCCAGGCCGACGTCGGCCTGGGCGAGCGCCGGCGCGTCATTCGTGCCGTCACCGGTCATGGCAATCAAACGGCCGGCGGCTTGCTCCTTCCGGATGTAATCGAGTTTGTCCTTGGGCGTGGCCTGCGCCAGAAAATCATCCACTCCGGCCTCAGAGGCAATCGCCGCGGCTGTCAAAGGGTTGTCGCCGGTGATCATCACGGACCGGATTCCCATGGCGCGAAGGTCGCCGATTCGTTCTTTCATCCCGCCCTTAACAATGTCTTTCAGGTGCACGACGCCCAGAACTCGCTGGCCATCAGTGACGGCCAGGGGCGTGCCGCCAGTACGGGAAATACGATCGGACATCTCTGTCAGGGCAGGCGGAACCTTCCCACCCTGTTCTTTGACGAAGTTCTCGATGGCATCCGTGGCGCCTTTCCGGATCCGGCGTCCATCAAGGTCCACGCCGCTCATGCGGGTGTACGCGGAAAACGGAATGAATCTGGCGTTATGTTCGGACACTTCACGGCCGCGCAACTGAAACCGCTCCTTGGCCAGAATTACAATGGACCGTCCCTCGGGCGTCTCGTCAGCAAGGCTGGCCAGTTGAGCGGCATCGGCTAGTTCTAGCTCGTTAGCTCCATCACAGGGTAGAAACTCGACCGCCTGGCGATTACCGAGCGTGATGGTGCCGGTCTTGTCCAGCAGCAGGGTATTGACGTCGCCGGCGGCTTCCACAGCTTTGCCGCTCATGGCCAGAACGTTGTGTTGCATCACGCGGTCCATGCCGGCTATCCCGATGGCCGACAGGAGTCCGCCGATGGTGGTGGGAATCAGACACACGAGCAGTGAAATGAGGACAGCCACCGAAGGAATACTGCCCCTTCCGGCAGAAGTGACTGTGTAAACCGCGAACGGTTGCAGCGTAACAACCGCCAGGAGAAAGATAATGGTCAACCCTGCGATCAGGATGTTCAGCGCGATTTCGTTGGGTGTCTTCTGTCGTGCCGCCCCTTCGACCAGAGCAATCATCCGATCCAGGAACGTTTCCCCGGGGTTGGAAGTGATATTGACCCTGATCTCGTCGGAAAGGACCTTCGTTCCACCTGTGACCGAACTGCGATCGCCGCCGGATTCGCGGATGACGGGCGCGCTTTCTCCCGTGATAACAGACTCGTCAACCGTGGCGATTCCTTCTATGACCTCACCGTCGCTGGGAATAAGATCACCGGCCACACAGATGACAATATCGCCTGCCCGCAACCTGGATGAGGGAACGCATTCGATCTTGCCAGACGAGGTGACCAGCTTGGCCATTGAATCCGTCCGGGTCTTACGCAATGTGTCAGCCTGGGCTTTCCCGCGCGCCTCGGCCATGGCTTCCGCAAAGTTTGCAAACAGGACAGTAAACCAGAGCCAGATCGCAATCTGCAGCGTGAAGGAAACATCGGGCGCGCCCACGATGGCCTCATGAATGAGTAGAAGGGTGGTCATGGTGGCGCCAACCTCAACGACGAACATGACCGGATTCCTGGCCAGGGATATCGGATTCAGTTTAACGATCGACTCTTTAAAGGCGCGCTTGAGAATCATTGGATCCCAAAGGGGCCGGGATCGTGCCAGCTTCTTGGGTAAAAGCGGACTTACTTCACTGGATAACGGTTCCATCAAGGAGTTTGGCATTCTTTCAACTCCAAAAACGCAATAGGACTGCAGGGAACAGCCGTCCCCTGTTCATCAGAAACTGTTCAACGATCGGGCCAAGCGACAACGCAGGGAAGAACGTCAAGGCCCCGACGATTAGGATCGTCGCCACGAGCAAACATACCCACAGCGCCCCGTGCGTCGGAAGCGTTCCGCTGGTGACAGGGACTTTCTTCTTTGCCGCCAAGCTTCCAGACACTGCGAGGGCAGGAAGAATGAATCCGAAACGGCCAATCAGCATCGCTAAGCCAAGTAGGAGGTTGTACCAGGGAGTATTGGCGTTGAGGCCAGCAAAGGCGCTGCCATTGTTTTCCGAAGCGCTCGAAAAGGCGTAAAGAATCTCGCTCAAACCGTGCGGACCGGTATTGGCAAGATTGGCGGTGGTTGGGCCGGGTGGATTCCAGTAGCTATGGGCTGGAAGTCGAGTTATCGAGCTTATGGAGGCAAACACAAGAATCGAGAAGGCCGTGACAATAATTGCTATCATGGCCATTTTCACCTCCTTTTGCCCAATTTTCTTGCCGAGGTACTCAGGCGTTCTACCCACCATGAGGCCGGCAATGAAGACTCCTACGATGGCGTACAACAAGATGCCGTATAAGCCGGACCCGACACCGCCAAAAATTACCTCATCAGTCTGCAAGTTGAACATCGGGACCATGCCGCCGATGGGCGTGTAGCTGTCGAACATGCTGTTGACCGCTCCACAACTGGCGTTTGTCGTCGCGACCGTAAAGAGAACGGAGCCAGGGATGCCGAACCGTACTTCCTTGCCTTCCACGTTCCCTCCCGGCTGCGTTCGAGTGGGAGAGGTCTCCACGCCTAAATGTGCAAGAATGGGATTTCCCCTCTGCTCGGCGGAGTAGCAGATAAAAACCCCGGCAAAGAACAGCACCGACATCGCGGCAAACAGCGCCCAACCTTGCCGCGTGTCTCCCACCATCTTTCCAAACGTATAAGTTAGTCCCGAAGAGATCGCCAGGATCGACAGAATCTCAACGAAGTTGGTAAGGGGAGTGGGGTTCTCAAACGGATGGGCCGAGTTGGCGTTAAAAAAGCCCCCGCCGTTGGTGCCCAGCATCTTGATAGCTTCCTGGTCGGCTACCGGACCAACCGCGATTGTCTGAGTGGCTCCTTGCAGCGTGGTGGCCTTCTGGTATGCCTTTAGTGTTTGGGGAACGCCGCGAGCGCACAGGAAGAGCGCAAACACAAACGAGAGGGGCAAGAGCACGTACACCGTGCCACGCGTTAGGTCCACCCAGAAGTTGCCGATGGTATTTGCCTGCTTGCGCGCGAACCCACGAATGAGCGCAATCGCTACCGCAATACCCGCTGCGGCAGAGACAAAATTCTGGACGGTCAATGCTACCATTTGGACGAAATAGCTGAGCGTGGTCTCACCGCCGTAAGACTGCCAGTTCGTGTTGGTCATGAAACTCACAGCAGTATTGAAAGCAAGGTCCGGCGTCATCGGCGTGGCGTTGTCTGGTGCGCGGCCGGTGCCGAAGCCCATGGGATTGACAGGAAGAAACCCTTGCAGCCGTTGGACGAAGTACACGACCAGGAAACTGACCAGGCTGAAAGCGAGGACCGACGCCGCGTACTGCGTCCAGCGTTGCTCCGTGTCCTCGCGAATGCCACAAACCCTGTAAATCAGACTCTCCAACGGGCGCAAGACAGGATGTAAGAAGGTACGCTTGCCTTCGAAAACGTGTGCCATGAAGAGCCCGAGGGGCTTTGTGAGCGCCAACAAAATGAAAAAAAACACCAGAATGTATAGAACGCCACTCGGCGTCATATGTGCCTCCCTCAGAACCGCTCCGGGTGTAGAAGCGCGTAAGTCAAATAACCGAGCAGGAAAATCGCGATGATTCCGGAAATGATGTAAGCCACGTTATTTCCCCCCTTCAGAGCCGGTCGAAGGCCTTAGTGCAGGCCCAGCAAACGACAAAAAATAGCACTCCAATGCACAGGTAAAAGAGATCCAGCATGACCGCCCTCCCAATTTTCAGTAAGAACAACCTCGTGCCCCTCAGACCGCAGGCTCGCCGCCAGTCTGGTTGCCGCGGTGGGCCATATTCGCCGCTTGCCACCGATAAAAACCAGAGAGTGGGGACTCAGAATTTTCTTGAATGCCCCGCACGGGTTCCTGCAGTTACATATCAAGACGTTAATTTCTGATTTTATCCCAGCATTACTCGCGAGTGCAGCAAACTGTCGTTCAGTGAAGGCCACGGAAACGGGCGGTTGAGTGAGCGGAAAGGCAAATGGCACACTTCGAAGAACTATCAACCTGATGTGCACGTTCAGATTGCGGGCGAGATTCCCTGCGGCTTGCAGGGCGTGCCGGGTGGCTTCGTAAGTGGTAAAAACCACGTTGACCTCGAAATACCGTGCCGGGCCCACTCCTGATTGCCTGTCAGAGCCTGCCACCTGGATTCTCGACTGCACGAGGTGCCTTTCTTCCTGGCTGCTCATTTACTACCCCGGAACTCAAGATAGCCGGGTGAGCGTCAGGAAGGCATAAAGAGGTTATAAAGAATTTATAAAGGAAGGACTTGAGAACGGAAAATCATTTATCTGGCAGGCTGAAGCGGTAGCCAACCCACGGCTCGGTGAGCAGATATCTTGGGTTTGATGGTAGAGGCTCGATTTTCTTGCGAAGCTGGTTGATGAAGACTCTCAGATATTCAGTTTCGTCGCCGTAATCCGGCCCCCAGACGGCCTGCAGAAGCTCCCGGTGGGGGATAACGCGGTTCGGGTGCATTACGAGATAGACCAGAAGGTCAAATTCTTTCGGGGTTAGTCGGTACTCCCGGTGAACGGTCTGAACGCGGCGAGTTTCGAAATCAATCTCGGCTGTGCCCAGGTCGATCCGGTGCAAATTGAGTCCCGCCGCTGACGTTCGGCGGAGCGCGGCCCGAATTCGAGCAAGAAGTTCCGGTGTGCTGAAAGGCTTGGTCACATAGTCATCCGCCCCGGCATCGAGAGCCTTCACCTTGTCCGCTTCTGAGCTGCGCACGGTGAGCATGATGATGGCAAGGTCCGAGCCCCGCCCGCCCTGGCGGATAGCCCTGCAGGTTTCGATACCGTCCATTTCCGGCATGTTCATGTCTAGTAGAACTAAGTTGAAACTTCCTTTCGACAGGTCCTCCAACGCCTGCGTGCCGTTGCGGACGTCACTCACCTCGTAACCATGTGCCGTGAGCGTGGTTCGCATCACGCGACGGATCTGCGGGTCATCATCCACGACGAGTATCGAGCCTGCACTCATCCTCTGTTTCCCTCACTTGCGGCCGGCAATGAAATGCTTATCTCGGATCCTTTCTCGGAACTGCTGCTGACCCAGATGCTTCCTCCATGTGCATGCAAAATTTGCCGGGCAATCGCCAGTCCCATACCTGTGCCTGTAATTTCGGAGCGAACGTTGGAACCGCGATAGAATTTTTCGAAAATGCGAGGCTGATCCGTTTCGGGTATCCCTGCCCCCTGATCTCGAACGGTAATGACAACGCTATTCCCGTCGGCTGCTGCCCGGATGCATATGGAAGATCTCGGCGGGGAATATTTTAGAGCGTTGTCGATAACCTGCCGAATCGCTAGTTCCAGGAGTTCGATGTCAGCTTCGATCAGGGGCAAGTGAGAGTCGACCTGAACATCGAGAGTTATGCCTTCCGTGAGCGGACACAGATGCTCGCGAACCGTCGGCAGAAGATTCTGTACCTGGCATAATTTCTTATTCAGCTCAATTTCGCCTGCTTCAATTCGAGCCATCTGGATGGCTTCAGTTACAAGCCGTGCCAAGCGATCAGATTCCTCATTCACGACGGTGACCAGCTCGCGTTCCTGTTCGGCGCTGTGGGCGGAATCGAGCAGCAAGGCGCTGGCGGCGGCCTTGATTGACGTAAGCGGCGTCTTGAATTCGTGGGCAATCGCGTCCAGCAGCGTCGATTTCAGCTCTTCGCTTCGGCGCGCGGCTTCCGCCTGGCTGGCGGCCTCCTGCCCGCGCACTTTTTCCAGACCAATGGCGACAAGGTTCGAAATGGCCTGCAAAGCGCTATCCGAAAGCAGGCAGCCGCTGATTCCCAGGCTGGCAATGGGCTTACCGCCGAGATGGATCGAGGTTACCGTTGTGCAGGAAGGCTCGTCACGAAAAAGTGTTCCGAGCACGGCAGCCTGACGCAGCCTTTCGTCGATGCCGGGCATGTCGGCCGGCCCTGCACGGTAGATTTCATCCGTATCCCGCACATAGAGAGCGACAGAGGGAAATTCAAAGATCCGCGCAATCTCGATGGCGAATTGCCTGGGAGCTTTCCGATTGGCCTCCGTCAGCAGGATCGCGCGGCTCAATGCGTAGAGCCTCTCTGTATCCTGCCGGCGTTCGAGAGCCTCCTGAGCCTGATGTTGGGCTCGAGCCGAAAGCTGGCTGGCGATAATTGAAGTGGCCAGAAATGCAAAAAGCGCCACCCAGTTCCGTGAGTCAGCAATTGTAAGCGTGCCAACCGGCGGCAGGAAAAAGTAGTTGAAACAGAGCATAGCTGCGACGGAGGCTACCGTGGCCCCCCGCAGACCCCAAGTTGTAGCAATCACTAGAACGGCGATCAGGTATGTGAAGCCTGCCGTCGTCGCATTCACCGGAACCAGATGAAGACAGAGAAAGGTGATTGCGGCAATAATTCCCAGAATCGCAGCTAAACGAATCTTTCCTTTGATGCTCATATGACGATCGGAAGCCGGT
>JAKASH010000043.1 GCA_021828225.1 Acidobacteriota bacterium
CACAGTCGAAAATGTTCGAACGGCCGTGGAAATGAACGAATCGATGCTCCGCTGCCTCGACCGTGCGACGGTCGTATTGATGGCCGCCGCAGTAGTGGATTTTGCACCCACCAAGGCCGAAACCCAAAAGATCAAGAAGCACGAGGGGCGCCTCACCATAGAATTCAAACCCACTTGCGATATTCTCGCGGAGATTTCACGGCAACGACTGTCTCATCAACTGATCGTAGGGTTTGCCGCTGAAACGGACCACCTTCTGGAAAACGCTGCCGCAAAGCTGCGCGAGAAACGGTTAGACCTGATCGTGGCCAACGACGTAACTCAGGAGGGAGCAGGATTCGATTCCGACACCAACATCGTCACCCTGATTTTTCCCGATGGACAGAAGAAGCCGCTCGAAAAAATGAGCAAGTTGGATGTGGCGAACGTGATCCTCGACGAAGTGATCGGGCTGCGGTCAAAGCTGGCAAAGGCAAGTGAAAAGTAAGCCAGTTGTCAGTTGCGCTTGAAACAATGGATGAACAATTACGTGGAAAAGTGGCCGACATGCTCGAGTTCTTTCGGGAGCTGGGGATCGAAGAGTTCTACATCCAGCGTTCTGAGCCCGCGAATATTGCGGTAAATTCCGAGCGCCGGTCTTCGGATGGCGAGGCGACAATCAAAACAACTTCCGTACGAAAAGACCCCGATGCACGTCCGGAATCTCGAAAAGCTCTGTTTGGAGAGAGTCCGGCTTCTCCACAAAGCATTGCTGCCGCCCCTGTGCACTCCGTTGCCCCTCCGGGTTCGGTTCCCCAGTCAATGAGCCTGTTTGAGTCTCCTTCACCAATGACGGCTCCCAGAGAAAATGAAACTCTCGAGCAGATTCGTCAAGATCTGGGCGACTGCCGTCGATGCCGGCTGGCCTCAGGACGCAACACGATTGTCTTTGGCCAGGGCAATCCTCACGCCGAACTGGTTTTTGTTGGGGAAGGGCCGGGTGCCGACGAAGATGCGCAGGGGCTTCCCTTCGTAGGGCGTGCCGGCCAACTTCTGAATCGCATGATCCAGTTCATTGGAATGAAGCGCGAGGAAGTCTACATTTGCAACGTCGTGAAATGCCGGCCTCCGGGCAATCGCACGCCGCTGCCGGACGAGATCGGGATGTGCTCGCCGTTCGTGCTGCGCCAGGTCCGGACCATCAACCCTCGCCTCGTATGCTGTCTGGGAGCTCCTGCCGTCAGGACACTTCTCGGCGTCAAAGAAGGCATCACGAAAATTCGGGGCCGATTCTACGATTTTCAGGGCACGAAGGCTTTGGCGACGGTCCACCCGGCCTACATTCTTCGCAATCCCCGAGAAGAGAAGATCCTCAGGGAAGATTTCCAGAAGATTGCTGAGTTTCTGAAAGCGCCCCGGTAAGGGCCTCCCCACAGAGACGGGCCTCCTCGCGCTTATGCAGAGAATGCTATGATATTCCTACCCGGCTGTTGCAAGGAGGCGTCGTAAACGCTAACTGAAAGTTGCAGACATTCCGCGTAGCTCTTCGATGGACCTTAAGACTAAAATCCTGAACTCGCATGTTCCCGTTGCTTTCTTTGAGATGGTGCCGCCTGTCGCGGGAAAGCCGGAAGTGCTTGACTCTGCGATGGCGGAAATCGCAAGGATTCAAAACCTGGCTGATGCCATCAACATTCCTGAGATTCATGATGAATCACGGGGCGGTGACAGAACCTTCAAATTCGTTGAGCGAATTGAACCACGAGTACTGGGCAGAAAAATTCGGCAGACGTTCAACATCGACGTTGTGCTCAACCGTTGCGTAGTTTACGAGCCTGATCAAGTCCGCTGGTTTCAGGAAACTCAGGAAAAGTTTGGCATCCACAACTTTATTCTGGTAGGCGGAGAATCCAGCCAGATTGAATACCCTGGGCCCAGCGTTGTTCAGGCGGCACGAGAGATCCGTGCTGCAGGACTGCAGGTGACTCTGGGAGGAATCAGCATTCCCAGTCGCGCCCACGAAGCAGACCGCATCCGGCGCAAAGTGGCGGAGGGCCTCTCCTTTTTCACGACCCAGGTTCTGTTTGACTCGAACGATATCGTGTGGCTGGTTCAGCGTCTTAATGGGCTTGAAGCCAGGATATTCCTGAGTTTTGCTCCCGTCAGCCATCATCGTGACATCGACTTCCTGCGCTGGCTGGGAGCCGACGTGCCGGCCGATCTCGACCGCTTTCTCATCAATGGCACCTCTGAGGAGAAACCTCCGCCCCAGCCAGCGGAAGATGCGTTTGAGCGTTGTCTAAATCTGGCCCAGAGAATCCTGATGGACGTCTTCGACAATCTGCCGCCTGACCCGCCGCCATTGGGGATTAACATCGAGCATATCAATCGCCGCAATCTCAATGCTGCCGTGCGAATGCTGGACAAACTCGGAACATTTTACTCAAATCTCGTGGCAGCCCGCAGAGGCGCCAGCCTGGTCTGAACACACTCACGAAAGCCTTGGTTGATTGACTTTCCGCTTTCTTCCCGTCCGCAAGCCATCACGCTGAACGTAAGGGAAAATCAGCATTTTCCATCCCGTCAACATGTTGTGAGATCTCTTTTCGTTTTCGGCGCGTCAGAGAGGGCAGGCGACTGCACCGTCAGGAGGAGCTGGCTGCAGCGTGTTCTTGTTCGGCTTGTTTTTTGTCGTCGAGGTAACGCTGGCGGCTTTCCAAAATCGCCCGGCGGGCTTCTCGGGGGCCTTTCCACCCTTCCATTCGAGTTTTCTTGCCCTCAAGTTCCTTGTAAATCGTAAAGAAATGCTCGATCTCTGTCAAGATGTGGGGAAAGATCTGGTCGATCGTGTGAATCTGGTCATAGCGTGGATTGCGATCGGGCACGGCCAGGATCTTGGTATCGGGGCCATGTTCGTCAACCATGGAAAGCAGCCCTACCGGACGCACTTCCAGCATGCATCCCGGAAACGTTGCCTCATCGGCTGTAACGAGAACATCGAGCGGGTCGTCGTCCTCCGCCAAGGTTCCGGGAATGAATCCATAATCACCCGGATAGTGCATGGGCGAATAGAGAGTGCGGTCTAAACGAAACACACCAAGTGACTTATCGTATTCGTACTTATTGGACGAATTTTTGGGAATTTCCACAATCATCCGGACAATCTCCGGCGAACTGGGACCTGGATCAAGTGCGTGCAATAGCGCTGTCATGCAACCAGCGTAGCCAAATCCCGACCTTATTGCAAGTAGGAGAAAAGCAGGTCCCTTTCCGGTTTCACAGCCTGCAGGGATAACCCGTAACGCCCGTTCCTGAGGCTTCAACTGCGGCGAATAGGTTCCAACCACACGATTTGATCGAGTGGCCCCTATTGTTCCGCACTAGCCAACCCCGCTCGCGTAGCATAGAATCCTGCCATGGATGGAAAGATGTCCGCTGAAAAAACGAAGCGAGGCGGGCGTGCCAGGGACATATTGGTCAACGTAGCCGTTCTGGCCGCCATTCGGCATCCGCTTACCTATTCCGTGCCCGAATCCCTCGACGTGCGGATTGGGCAGCGAGTACTGGTCCCGCTCGGTTCGCGCCGGGTAGTGGGCATTGCACTTTCCGCGGCGCCGCCTTTGCCCTCCGGCATCGAGGTTCGTCAGGTGCTTAGGGTGCTCGATCCTGAACCGGTCCTGACGCCGGAGCTTCTGACGCTGGGAATGTGGATTGCTGAATACTATCTTGCGCCGCTCGGCGAAGTGTTCCGTGCCATGCTGCCCCTGCGTTCTCACGCCCGCAAGGTGCGCGTGGTCGAATTGACGGAGGCCGGACGACAAAATCTCCATGAGATGGCGGACAGCCTTCTGGAAGAAGCCCGGCAAAGCACGGAACTGAATCTGCTTAAGTTTGTGGCGGATCATCCCGGGGTGACGCTTGAGATGCTCCGGCGAAGATTTGACAAGATTTCTTCAGAACTTGTACGCCAGGCAATGAAAAAGCGCCTGCTGGTGGTCTCGCAGGCTGAACGCGAGCGGAAATCGAGAAAGGTGCTGGCTGTTCGTTTGTCCGGTCCTTTGGACGGTGGCGCTCCGTGCCTCTCGCCGGTAGCTCATCGCATCGTTGAAGCACTCGAGCGTGAAGGCGAGTTCAATGACCATCGCCTGCTTCTGAAGTCCGCGCGCGCTTCGCTCTCTCACTTGAACAAACTGCACGAGCTGGGGCTTATCGAATATACCGAGCCGGGATGTTCGACATCTGAATCTGGCAGCGCTTTTGAATCTCCTTTCACGCTGACGCCAGGGCAGACGCGGGCTCTTGAAGACCTGACCGAGCGGCTCCGGCGCCGTACGTTCAGCACAGTCTTACTTCATGGCATTACGGCAAGCGGAAAAACGGAAATCTACATGCGTCTAGTTGAACGCTGCCTCCAAGTCGGCCAGGCTGCGTTGATCCTGGTACCAGAAATCGCCTTGACGCCCGCCATTTACCAGCAGTTCCAAGTGCGCTTCGGAAGCCTTATGGCGGTGTTGCACAGCGGCCTTGCTGAAGGGCAGCGCCATGAGGCCTGGTGGCGCGTGCGCCGAGGCGAGGCCCGGGTTGTGCTGGGAACGCGGTCAGCCGTGTTTGCCCCGCTGGAAAATCTGGGCGTCATCATAGTGGACGAGGAACACGAATCAAGCTACAAGCAGGAAGAAACACCGCGCTACCATGCGCGGGATACGGCGGTTGTGCGGGCCCGGTTGTCAAAGGCACTTGTGGTTCTCGGCTCCGCCACGCCCTCGCTTGAAAGTTATGCCAATGCTCAAGCGGGTAAATACCAACTTCTGACGCTGAGTGAACGCGTGGCCCGGCGCCAGCTTGCCAGCGTAGAGATTGTCGACATGCGGGAAGAGTTCCGGCAGACCCACACGCAGGTGCCTATCTCACGCCGCTTGCGCGAGGAGGTGGAAGCGCAGCTTCGTTCCGGGAAGCAGACCATGTTCCTTCTGAACCGGCGGGGATATTCCTGGTTTCTTCTCTGCCGAAGCTGCGGCCAGACGGAGCGATGCGTGAACTGCTCGATCTCGCTCACATATCATCGGCGTGAGAACCGGCTGATTTGCCATTATTGCGGCTACCAGGCTTCTGTCCCCCTCCGGTGTCGGTCTTGTGGCAGCGAATATCTCCATTACGTCGGAGAAGGAACGGAGAAGCTGGAACAAAAGCTTGCCGAGATGTTTCCCCAAGCGCGGGTGGCACGGCTCGACCGCGATGCAGCCCGGCGGCAGGGCCAGTACCTCAAGATTCTTTCAGATTTCAGAGACGGGAAAATCGACATTCTGGTTGGAACTCAGCTTATCGCAAAGGGCCACGATTTCCCTGGGGTTACGCTGGTGGGCATCGTTTCTGCCGACACTTCTCTCTCGTTACCGGATTTTCGTGCCGCTGAACGAACGTTCCAGCTTCTTACCCAGGCGGCAGGGCGCGCAGGACGAGGTGAATCTCCAGGCCGGGTCCTGGTCCAGACATTCTTTCCGGACCATTACGCGATCCGCTTTGCTGCCGAACAAAACTTCACCAAGTTCTCTACCAAGGAGTTGCATTTTCGCACGGTGATGCACTATCCTCCCGCCGCTGCATTAGCCAACGTCGTGGTACAGGACAAGAAGCTTGATCATGCGGCGCGTATCGCGGAAGAAGTTGGAAAGCTCCTGGAAAACCTCGGTGACGTGACACACGGAGTGAGAATCCTGGGTCCCGGCCCTGCGCCGCTGGCGAGGATTGATGGGTTATACCGCATCCAGTTCCTCCTGAAAGCGGCATCCCGAACGAGACTGAACACCATTCTCCGGCGCCTGGCCGAGGAATTCGACCAGTCAGGTGTGACGTCTCAATCGCTGATGATTGACATGGACCCCGTCAGTCTGATGTAGCAAGGTGCTTGGGAATCGAGGGGCGTGGCAAGCGTAGCGGTTGCCGCCCTTGCTTCTGCCAGTACGGTGCGTCAGCCAAGCCGGACATAGTTCTTCCAACGGAGGTGGTTTCCCGTCGCTTCAGCTGTGATACCATCGGCCGAGAGATTCCGCTGTTGAGCATTACGCTGGCGGAAAGCGGCGGTTCAGGGAAGCGTCTGGAGTTCTTTCCCTGGCTTGAAGCGGACGGCCTTGCCGGGAAGGATATTGACCTCGGCTCCGGTGCGCGGGTTTCTTCCAATTCCCGTTTTCCGGGGCTTTACGTTAAAAACCCCGAATCCCCGCAATTCTATCCGCTCTCCTTTGGCCAGGGCCTTCTTCATCGACTCGAATACAGTCTCAACGGCAATCTCTGCTTTGGTCTTCGTAATGCCGGTACGGTTGACGACATCGTTGACAAGATCGAGCTTAATCAAAGGAACCTCCTGAAAACACAGGATTTCATCGTAAAAAGCCCCTTCGCCATTGTCAAGTTGTTTTCTCCTGTATTATGATTCGAAGCTCTGTCTGCTTCAACAGAGCAGTCCGCCGGGAGCATGCCGCTGCGTTGCGTGAAACGAATTTCAATCAAGGGAGTGCCGATGTCCGTCAAAAATGACCGCTGGATCCGCCGTATGGTTCACGAACACCAAATGATTGCGCCCTTTGCCGAGAATCAGAAACGGGATGGTGTAATCTCTTATGGACTTTCTTCCTATGGTTACGATTTGCGGGTAGCTGACGAATTCAAGATTTTTACCAACGTAAACAATTCCATCGTAGACCCTAAGCATTTTGATGAGCGCTCGTTCGTGGAGTTTCGCGGTCCGGTCTGCATTGTTCCACCCAATTCCTTCGCGCTGGCGCGGTCGGTGGAATACTTCAAGATTCCTCGCAGCATCTTAACTATATGTGTGGGGAAATCGACCTACGCCCGATGCGGTATCATAGTAAATGTGACGCCGCTCGAACCCGAATGGGAAGGATTTGTGACCCTGGAAATCTCCAATACAACTCCGCTCCCCGCGCGCGTTTATTCAAACGAAGGGTTATGCCAGATCGTGTTTTTCGAGTCCGACGAAGTCTGCGAAACGTCCTACAAGGACAAAAAGGGCAAGTATCAGGCGCAGCAGGGCATCGTACTGCCCCGAATTTGATGAGAACCTGCCTCAGGCTGACCGTTTTCCTCCTTCTCGCACTGACCTGTTTTGAAGGTGCGGCGTGGAGCGCCAGCCTACCGCAGGCGGCGAAGAGTTCAACCTCGCAGGCAGAGCATGCGGCGCCGCCCAAGACCCAGGCCCCTCCCACTCCACAAGGATACGAACTATCGCCCCAGAAAGAAGCTGAGATTGAGGCATATTCGCACACCCAATACGTTCTCTATTTCTCGGGCGTGGCTCTCGTCCTTCTCATTTATTTTCTTTTTTGGCGTGCAGGAATTGCCGTGGCTTTTCGGAACTGGGCACGCCGCATATCCCGGCGCCACTTTGTACAATGTCTTGTCTTTGCCCCGTTGTTCTTCCTCGCTGCGAGTCTGCTGGAGCTCCCGTTCGATTACTACTCGGGCTATGTGATTGGGCACAAGTTTGGCCTCTTAAGGCAGGATTTCGGCTCATGGATGGCGGATTGGGGGCTGAGCCTCGGGCTTTTCATCGTCGTCGGGACGTTGGTGGTTTGGATCTTCTATGTGATTGTAAGGCGCAGTCCGCGACGATGGTGGTTTTACTTCTGGGCGGTAACGATTCCAATATCCCTGTTCCTGATGTTCATTGAGCCCTTTGTTGTTGAGCCCCTCTTTTACAAATTTACTCCGCTGGATGCGACCCGGCCTGGCCTGGTCACCCAGATCGAGAAGATGCTTCACCGTGCCGACCTCAAGATACCCCGGTCCCGCATCCTGGAGATGAATGCCAGTTCAAAAACAAATACCATCAACGCCTATGTGTCAGGGCTGGGGGCGAGCAAGCGCGTGGTGGTGTGGGACACCACCCTGAAAAAACTGACTGACGATGAAACGCTGGAGGTGCTTGGACATGAGACAGGGCACTATGTCCTCCACCACATCATCAAGGAATTTGTTCTCATTGAACTGGTCGCGCTTGTCTTTATCGGCTTGGGGTTCGTTGTCGTCAAGAAACTGATCCGGCGATTCGGCAGCCGGACTGGACTTGAAGGCGAAGGTGATATAGCATCTTTGCCCTTGATGCTGATGGTGCTGACGGCTCTGACCTTTTTTTCTTCTCCGGCTGTGAATGCCATTTCGCGACACTACGAACACCAGGCTGACCAGTTCGCGCTGGAAGTCACCTACGGCGTAGTGCCGAATCCCAATGCCGCAGAAGCCGGAGCCTTTCAGGTTATCGGTGAACAGGACCTCGCAGACCCTCATCCCAATCCGTTCATCGTGTTCTGGCTTTATGGCCACCCGCCGATCGCCCAACGCATCCGCTTTGCCCTGCACTACAAACCCTGGGCGGAGGGCAAGCCCTTGGAATTCATTCACCCGGGGAAATCTTAATCAGAGTTTTTGTGGGTTTGCAGTTGCCTGAGTTGAAGAGTCGGGCGCTTCTGTGCGATTTTGATGGACCGATTGTTTTATGCTGAGCAAAGCGTAACACCGCAGCTGCGGGCGAGGAGAAACACACAAGGCAGCAGCTTCACCCCGTTCACGATGAAAACGACATAGGAGTTTTCGGCATCCGTTCGGCATGAACTTACCCGAACGCTTCCTTTACGCCTGGGCTGCGTTTCCGAGAGCCTCACCAGCGGAGGCGAGATCAGCCCGGACCATCATTCGGACCAATTGCGGGAAATCCACGACCGGCTGCCAGCCAAGCTCGTTTCTCGCAAGACTGGCATCGGCCCGCAAATCATGGATCTCGCCCGTTCGCAGCAAGTGCGAATCGACTTCCACCCAGTCTTCAACCGAGGGAACGTCCGCTCCGCCAGAGATTTCGTTGAGTTCCACCAGAACCTGCCGAAGAAAATCCTCGACGCTATGTGAACTTCCTGTACCGATCACATAATCCTTCGGCGCGCCATTCTGCAGCATGGCGTGCATGGCCTTCACGTAATCTCCTGCAAATCCCCAGTCGCGCCTCGAATGCAGATTCCCCAGCTTGAGTTTCGTCCGGTCACCCAATGCCCATCGCGCTGCTGCCCGGGTGATTTTTCTCGTCACCATTTCCGGCCCGCGGCGCGGAGACTCATGGTTGAACAGAATGCCTCCGGCAACAAAGATTCCGCGGTTTCGGTAGACTTCCGCCAGCCGGTGGGCCGCCATTTTTGACACCCCGTAAGGGGACATGGGACGGAAAGCCGTCTGCTCGCTGCACATGCTGCCGGAGTTCCCAAACATTTCCGAGGTTGAAGCCTGGTAAACCCGGGTGTCGGGCTTCTGGCGTTCGATGATCTGCAGAAAGCGAGCCAGCCCTCCTGCATTGATGTCGAAGGTTTCAGCAGGGCATTCCCAACTGGTAGGAACAAAGACCTGACCAGCTAGGTTGTAGAACTCGTCGGGCCACGCCTTCTGGAAGGCTACGGCAAGCGATTCAGCATCCCGCAGGTCTCCGTAGACGAACTCAACCCGGTGAGATATGGGTTCAAGCCATCGCATGGTAGCCGGTTCACGCCGCACCAGCCCCCAGACCTCGTAACCAAGGTCCAGCAGGTATTCAGCGAGGTAACTTCCGTCTTGTCCCGATATTCCTGTGATCAGTGCTTTTTTCATTTTGCGGGTCTTCCAAAATAGTTGTATTCGACGTTCCCTGCACGCGCTGATGAAACCAAGCTCAGGGGCGCGAGTTGCGGCGCCTCGCAATTCTTTCGATATCTTTACCAGCGTTACAAGGCCAAAACTTCATTATAGACTTTCAGGTTGGCCTCTGCGGTGCGACGCCAGGTGAACATCCGCGCGCGCGCGAGGCCAAGGTCGATCATAGTTCTCCGCTGGCTCTCATCCTCCACAGCGCTGATGACTTTCTCGGCAATGTCTTTCGGATCGTGCGGGTTCACATAAAGCGCCGCGGCGCCCCCTACTTCAGGCAACGATGATGTCTCCGAAGCTACGACAGGCAGCCCGTGCGCCATCGCCTCCAGAACCGGCAGGCCGAAGCCTTCCTCGAAGGACGGGAAAAGAAACACGCTTGCGGCGTTGTACAACACCGGAAGACGTTCGGCAGGCGCGTAGCCGAGCAAGACCACGCGCGAGCCGAGCCCTTCGGTTCGAATAAAGTCGTGGATTGCTTCGCTGCCATGTCCATTTCCGCCGGCGATCACCAGCCGGTAGCGTTCGGGCAGGTATCGAAGCGCCTTCAGGGCGTTCAGCGTATTTTTCCTTGTCTGAATCACCCCGACAGTGAAAATCATTTCGTTGCCTTTCCCCACCACTTGCTCACGCTCAAAGGCGCAGCGTTCCAGGGTGAGCGAATCCTGGGGAAGGTCAACGCCAAACGGGACCAGGCGTATCTTTTCGCGAGGCACGCTGGTGTGCTTTAGCAACTGGCCGGTTGTGTACTGCGAGGGTGTAATGATACAAATCGCCCGCTCCACCGCTTCCAGCAGCAAGGCAGAAAACTTCCGCTGGAAATCCGGTGTCGAGTAATTCTTGCTCGTCAAGGGAAACAGGTCGATGACCGTTACAAGCTCCTTCTTGAATCGGAACGCCGGCGGTCGTTGCACCAGGCTGTGAAACAAGTCAGCCTGCCACGGCAGCCAGAAGGTCCAGGGATTCTGATAATAACGCACCGAAAAGCGCGGCCCATGAGAATCTGGAGTGGGATTCGGGTGAAGAAACTCGCGCCGCAATTTAAACCTTGAGAGCCGGTAACAGAGAAGATAGTGATGCTCGCACTCGATCTCGGCGAGAGATTCAATCAGCCTTCGACAGTATACTGCCACGCCGGAAGGCTGCGGACCCACAGTATAGGTAGCGTCAAGAGCAATCGTGGCCATCAAATGAATTTTCGATTCAACCGCAGGAATTGTCGAATTATTTTTCGATCGTGGCTTTAGACGCGGGAGGTCAGGAGTGTGAGGAATTGGCAATGCTCTCGAGGTCATATTCCTTAATTTTCCGATATACAGTGGTCTTGCCGATACCGAGCAACTTGGCGGCGCGCAGGCGGTCACCACCCGTCAACTCAAGCGCCTGGCGGATGGCATCCCGCTCGACCTCCCGCAACGTGGAAAACCGCTGCTTCCCACCTTCGCTTTGCATCGCGTAAAGAAGATTCGAAGGCAAGTCTCTCACCTGAATCTCGGGGGGAGACCCGAGCGCCAGCGCACGCTGGATACAGTTTTCGAGTTCACGGACGTTTCCAGGCCAATCGTAACTCATCA
>JAKASH010000044.1 GCA_021828225.1 Acidobacteriota bacterium
CGATCTCGCGCATTTGGCCCTCGCGTTGCTGCCGGAGCAACGCGTGTTTCACCAGACGGTCCTCCAACGAATGAAAGCTGATGACTACCGCCCTTCCTCCGGGGGTAAGGACTCCCCCGAATCTATCGAGAAAGGACTCCAGATTTTCCAGTTCGCGGTTGACGACCAGGCGTAGCGCCATGAAAGTGCGCGTTGCCGGATGAATGTGGTGGAGGCCCGCCCGGGAGGGGATAGCTCGCGTTACCACCTGCGCCAGTTCGGTGGTTGATCGAATCGGGCGGGCCTTCACAATCGCTCGCGCTATTCGGCGCGAGTGGCGCTCTTCTCCAAACCTGAAAATCAAGTCAGCCAGTTCACGTTCGGGTGTGTGGTTGACAATTTCCTCAGCGGTCAATTCCCCGCTGCCCATTCGCATGTCGAGTGGTCCCGGCAGGCTGAAACTGAAACCCCGGCTGGCATCTTCAATCTGCATCGAGCTCAGCCCAAGATCCGCCAGCACGCCGTCAACCGGCGGAAGCCCACTGGCGGTGTGCAGTGCGTCAATTTCAGCAAGGTTCCCTTCCATCAGCATCAACTTTCCGCCGTAACCGCCAAGGCGACCTCGAACGAAGTTCAGCGCTTGAGGGTCGCGGTCAACACCGAGCAACCTTCCTTGCCCACCTTCCAGCACCCGCAATATTTCCTCTGCGTGACCTCCGGCCCCAACTGTTGCGTCAATGTAGTTTCCATCGGCCCGAACATTCAAAAACTCCATCGCTTCCCGCAGCATGACGGGATAGTGGAGCTCGTATTCGCTCATCTAGATGCCAAGATCACTCAAAGCCTGCAAATCCTCATCCGTGAGCGGATTGCTATCAAGGTGCTCACGGAACCGATCCATGTTCCAAACGTCGAGATAGTTCAGATAGCCAATCACTGCCACTTCGCCGTGCATGCCGGCAGATTCACGCAGTAACGATGGAATCAGTATCCTGCCCTGTGCATCCATCTGCACTGCCTGACCCCAGTAATTGACACGGTCCAGAAGCTTTCTCCTTGACTTGTTCATTGACGGCAACGCCGCCAGCTTGTCCTCGATTTCCCTCCAGACTGAAAAGGGATAAACTCGAACGGACTGGCCGTCGAGGCTGGTCACATAAAAGTCATGGCCAAAGGTTACTTCCAGATGCGACTTAAAGGTGGTTGGAATCTTCAGCCGCCCCTTGGCATCCACCGTCGCTGGATAATTTCCTCGCAGCATGGAAGTTTCCTTGAAGCGTTCGAAAAGCGATCAAAAAGTGCAATCGTTTGACACTTTTATCTACTTTTGGCCACCTACGACCACTTAATATAGGCTGCACGCCTCTGCGTGTCAAGAGTTATTTGTATTGGCCAGAAGGACTTAGGCGTCAGACGAGCACTTCCCCACCATGTAGAGGCGAAAACAGTTTTCGCTTACTATCTGTGCTACAACCCAAACCTTCCCTGCCGCCACGTTATGGCTCATCGTTAGCCCCGGCAGGTTGCGCAGGCCAGGGATGCGGTAATTATGGTGCCTCTCAATCGAGAATTGTTCGCTTGGAGCACGAAGCTTCGGGCTTGCATGTGGGGCTTTACTGGCGAGATGGTTTTGTGGGGGTACACAGTGGAATCAGGCTGTCGGCGCTAATTCTTGGTGGGCACGGATGCATAGTGGTAAGCTGAAAAATATTAGAGGAATTGGCTGGGGGAAAGAGTTCTTATGCGCATCATCCTCTACAGTGGCAAGGGCGGCGTCGGGAAAACGAGCATTTCCGCCGCGACGGGCCTGGAACTGGCACGGCGCGGTTACAAGACACTTGTGATGTCCGTCGACCCTGCACACTCCCTGAGCGATGCCTTTGATCTCGACAACGACCTGATGGACCGCGAGACAGGCCGCCCGTTGAGCGTGGCGAAAAATCTCTGGATTCAGGAAGTTGATGTACTCCAGGAAATTTCCCGCCACTGGGATGCGGTCTACGCCTATGTTGCGGCTCTGCTGAATGTCTCGGGGCTTGAGCAGACTCTCGCGGAGGAACTTGCCATATTCCCCGGCATGGAAGAAGTGAGCTCCTTGCTCTACGTGAATCAGTACGTGCGCGAGAAGACATTCGACGTCATTCTTCTTGACTGCGCCCCGACCGGCGAGTCGCTCCGCTTTGTCAGCATCCCGACCACGCTCGAATGGTACATGGCAAAAATTTTCAAGCTCGAACGCCGCGTGGCCAACGTGGTGCGCCCAATGGTCCGGAGTTTCACTGGCGTGCCGTTTCCGGAGGAAAAATATTTCGAAAACTTGGGAGAGCTTCACCGCAAGCTTTCCGGCATCGACAAGCTCATGGCCGATCCCAAAATAACGACTGTTCGCCTGGTGACAAACCCGGAAAAGATTGTCCTTAAGGAAACTCAGCGTGCTTTTACTTACTTCTGCCTTTACGGGCTTACCGTAGACGCAGTGATCATTAACCGCGTGCTGCCGCCGGATGCATGCGGTGATTTTTTTAGCACATGGAAAGGCACCCAGGAGCGGTGGATTCACACTTTGGAGGAATTTTTTGCGCCGGTCCCCGTCTGGCGCGTCCCGATGTTCCAGGATGAGGTGCTGGGGATCGAGCGTCTAAAGCGCCTGGGCCGTGCGCTATACGGCTCGCGTGATCCCGCTAAGCGCTTCTTTGACGAAGCGCCTTACCGCTTCCGCAAGGTTGACGGACAGTACCATCTTCACTTGCGCCTGCCTTTCGTCACTTCTGAACATGTAGACCTTTACAAGAAGCTGGATGAGATGGTCATCCGCGTAGGAGGCTACAAACGGCACATTGCGCTTCCGCAAAGGGTGGCCCGCTGCGAACCCGTAAGTGCTCGCGTGAAGGAAGGCGAACTGGTAGTCATCATGGAGAGGACCAATGCCGAACGGAAAACAAACGAGAAAAGCACGCGCCCGTCGTAAAACCGAACCCCCTGAAATGCCCCCGTGCGCCGAATGGCTGTGGCGGGAGATCGCACCGTTTTTCCGCCGCCCGCCACTTCGTTCGTCGCGCTCAGCGCGCCATCTGCGCAACGCGGGCATTGAAACGCTGGAAGCCGCTCGCGATTTTCTGGATGAAATGATCGAGTGGCTTCGGGAAAAGGAGAAGCAGACTCCCGAGATGCGGCGGATCCACGTTGAGGATTGAGCCACGCCGGCACTTGCCGGGGAAGGCCGACTCGAGAAACCTTTGCGTTGGACTGCCAAACTGTCGTTATCTCGTGTGGGCCAGAAAGCGTAGCCGGACGTAGTCAACCGTCCAGCGGCCTTCCGTGTCGCAAAGTGCGGGTCGAAGCAGATCGACAGCTTCGGCGATCGCACTAGCGCGCTGTACCTCAGGCAAGACGCTGAAAAACGGACCTGCGAAAGTCTCCAGCCAGCCCCGCATGTCAGTCGGAAGAAGGGTGAGCCGTGGAATCAGCTCAATTGACTCCACGTGGAACCCTGCGTGCTCAAGCTTCGCTCGATATTCGTCGGCCGTAGGAAAATACCAGGGGCTCAAAGAGACTGCGCTCTCAATTCCGTGCCGGCTGAGAACGGCCACCAGCGCCACGGTAATGGCTGCAACGTTACCGTGACCTCCAAATTCCGCTGCGAATCTGCCTCCGGGCTTCAGCGACCGCCTCACCCCACAAAGGACCGCGTCCGGATCGCGCTTCATCCAGTGCAGCGCAGCATTGGAAAAAGCTGCATCAAATTCGGCGTCAAAGGCAAGATCGGTGGCATCAATCAAGCGCGCATCGATACCACGGTGCCTCGCGGCATCGACCATATCCGGTGAACCGTCTACACCCACGACCGTCGCCCCTGCTTCGCGAATCTTTTCGGAAAGTACTCCGTTGCCACACCCAAGGTCGAGAATGCGTTCACCGCGCTGTGGGTTCAGCAAGTCAAGTACGCGCTGGCCGAACAAGGGGACAAAAGGCGCGTGCTCGGCGTAACGATCAGCCTTCCATTCCTGGCATGCTCCGTTTCCTGGACTCATGGTTCGTTTTGCATTACGCTGTCTAACCTTCCTGCTCATACTGGCGCTTCAGCCGCGCAGTCACTGCAGGATCGGCAAGCGTTGTGGTATCACCCAGAACTCTTCCCTCGGCAATATCGCGCAGTAAACGGCGCATGATTTTTGCGCTGCGGGTTTTGGGCAATTCCGCCGTGAAGAAGATGTCATCGGGCCTGGCAATGGGTCCAATCTTCTTGGCGACATGCTGCTTGAGCTCAGCTTTGAGCTCGTCGGTAGGCTCGATGCCTTCCTTAAGCGTTACAAAGCCAGAGATGCCCTGCCCTTTCAATTCGTGAGTCTTTCCGATCACGGCGGCTTCCGCCACCGCAGGATGATCAACCAGGGCACTTTCAACCTCGTAAGTCGAAATGCGATGGCCGGCAACATTCATCACATCGTCCACGCGGCCCAGCAGCCAGAAGTAGCCGTCTTCGTCGACCTTCGCGCCGTCGCCCGTAAAATACTTGCCCTCGTAACGGGACCAGTACTGGCGGACGTAGCGATCGGGATCGCCATAGATCGTTCGAAACATGGCCGGCCAGGGTTTGGTCAGCACCAGGTATCCGCCCCCCCCGGGCCCAACCGGCTGGCCTCTTTCATCAAGCACTTGCGCCTCGATACCCGGAAACGGTTGAGTTGCAGAGCCCGGCTTAGTTGCAGTAATTCCCGGTAGCGGCGAGATCAGGATCATGCCGGTCTCGGTTTGCCACCAAGTGTCAACGATCGGGCAGCGCTCCTTGCCGATATTCTCGTGATACCAGATCCACGCTTCAGGGTTGATCGGCTCGCCCACAGTGCCAATCACACGCAACGACGAAAGATCATACTTGGCGGGCCACTCCGCTCCCCAGCGCATAAAAGCGCGAATGGCGGTAGGAGCGGTGTAGAAAATGTTGACCCCGTACTTTGCAATAATCGACCAGAAGCGCCCACGGTCAGGATAGTCAGGGCTTCCTTCGTACATCACAGTTGTGCAGCCATTGGCGAGCGGCCCGTAAATAATGTAGGAATGCCCCGTAACCCAGCCGATATCCGCCGTGCACCAGTAAACATCGTCTTCCTTAATATCAAAGATCATGCGGTGGGTTGTCGAGGTACCAACCAGATAGCCGCCTGTAGTATGCACCACGCCTTTGGGTTTTCCCGTCGTGCCGCTTGTGTAAAGGATATAAAGAATATCCTCAGCATCCATAGGTTCGGCCTCGCACTTGTCAGGGGCTTTCGCTACCAGCTCATGCCACCACAGATCCCGCCCTGACTTCATTGTAATCTGAGCTGCTTTGCCCACCCGCTCAACCACTACAACCTTTTCGATCGTGGGTGTACCCGTCAGCGCCTCATCAACATTCGCCTTCAAGGGAACCACGCTCCCTCGCCGCCATGCCCCGTCTCCGGTAATGACAATTTTCGCTTGGGCATCATTGATGCGCTCCCGGAGCGAATCCGCGGAAAAACCTCCAAATACGATGCTGTGCGGGGCGCCGATTTTCGCGCACGCGAGCATGGCAATGGCAAGTTCTGGCACCATGCCAAGATAGATGGCCACCCGGTCGCCCTTTTTCACACCCAATGATTTGAGGACATTAGCAAACCGGTTGACCTCACGCTGAAGCATCCCAAACGTCAGAACGCGCGAATCGCCCGGCTCACCTTCCCAGATTATGGCTGCCTTGTTGCGGCGTGAGGATTTCGCGTGCCGGTCAACGCAGTTGTACGTGGCATTCAGTTTGCCGCCCACAAACCACTTGACCCACGGCGCGTTCCATTCGAGCGCCTTGCTCCAATCCTGGAACCAGTCCAACCGCCTGGCTTCTTCCGCCCAGAAGCCTTCCAGGTCCTGGCGCGCCTCTTCGTAGATCTTCGGATCGGACACGTTTGCCTGCCGGCAAAATTCGTCGGAGGGAGGAAAACTCCGCCCTTCTTTGAGTAAGGCTTCAAGTCTTTCCTGTGTAATTGCCGTCTTATCACCCATATTCAACACTCCCTGCCGCTGAGTTAGAGATCAATAATATGCCAACCAAACACCGGAAGGTGCGAAAGTTCACCCTCACCGCCATTCCAACAAATGAATCTGAGAAACAGGAGATTATTCAGCCCCGGCTAGTACCGTTTAACGGTGCGCCGCCCCGCTCACAGCGTTAGCAGGAATGACTCCTTCGATATCCTATCAGCCAACCGAATCCCGGCTTGCGTATGCTTCGTCGAGCAACTCGACAACATGCAGCACGCGCCGCTTCTGTTTGGACCGGGCAACGCCCGCCCGCAATTGCAAAAGACAACCCGGATTGGCGGTCAAGATCAGGTCGGCTCCAGTCTCATCAACCCGTTGCATCTTGGCCGTCAAAAGCCGCTCGGCCATTTCATTCTGGACCACATTATATATCCCGGCGCTGCCACAGCAAACTTCGGCTTCCTTCAACTCCACCAGTTCCAGGCCGGGAATAGCCGACATGAGCTGCCGAGGCGCGCTCCGAATGCCTTGTGCATGGCCCAGGTGACATGGATCCTGGTAGGTGGCGCGGGCGCGAATGGTTTTGAAATTGTGATTGAATTCGATGCCGGCCAGGAACTCGGTCACGTCCCGAACTTTGGAGCTGAAGGCGCAGGCCCGTTCATAAAACTCCCGCTCTTCGTGCTCGAAAAGCAGAGGATACTCCTTGAGAACAGAACCGCAGCCGGCAGCATTGGTGATGAAATAATCAAAGCCGCCGTCCAGGAACGTCCGGATGTTCTGCTTGGCAAGTTGCCGCGCCAGGTCCCGAATGCCCGCATGCACATGCAAAGCGCCGCAGCATCCCTGCGCCTCAGGAATCACAACTTCACATCCATTTCGAGCCAGAACTCGAACCGTTGCGTCATTCAATCGGGCGAATGCAAGATTCGCGATGCAGCCGGCAAAAAACGCCACTCGGTAGCGAACCTCGCCATCGGGTTTGACCACCTGGCCCAATCGTTCGGTGAAAAAGGGCTTTCCCATGCGAGGCGATAAGGCAGCCACTCGATCCAGCCGCTTTGGCAAAAGCTTCAGGATTCCGGACTTCAAAATAGCTGTTTCAAGACCCGATTTCTGGTACAGCCAGAGCAGATTTCCCAGGCGATCGAGCTTCCTGCGATCTGGAAGCACCTTATGAAAGAAGTAATGGCGTATCCGGCGTTCGAATCCCTGCCGTTCGTAATAGCGATCGATCTGCGCCCGGGCAGACTCCACCAGCCGGCCATATTCCACGCCCGAGGGACACGCCGTCTCACAAGCGCGGCAATCCAGGCACGAATCAATATGCCGAACAAAGCTTTCCCCAAGCTGGAGCCGGCCACGCTCCACCTGGATGATCTGGTAGATGCGCCCGCGAGGCGAATCCATCTCAAAACCAAGCTCGCGGTACGTAGGGCAGGCGTTCAGGCAAAGGCCACAATGGATGCACTTGGAATAGAATTCCCACTCGGGCGCCTCACCCGGCCCATAACCGCGGCCAGCAGGGTTCCCATCCGCTTTTTCCTGAATTTCGATCATGTCTGGCAACCGGGACCAACCGTTGGTCGGATATTCCGCTTTATCTCTCAGAGTGAACCCACAAACCGGCCCGGCGCAAGGATTCCTTTCGGATCCCATGTTGCTTTCATCTTGCGCATCAGCTCGAAGGCCGTTCCTGGTGTCCCCCAAACATCCACTTGTGCTTTCACTTCGGCAGAAGCCGAGATTACAACCAATGCACCGCCCACATTCTCAGCGGCCTTACGGATGCGAGTGATAAGGCCCCCTATCTGGCTCGCATTTTGCGAATCGAGCAGGCCTAAATAGAGGATGCCGATTCCGGTCTGGGTGACACTCGCCATTCGAACCTTTTCGTTTTGGGCTTCCTGTTGCGCGAGGCTTAAAAACTCTTCGCTATTTGCAACAGGCATTGTACCCTTCAGCACCACTGCTCCGGGATAAATCCGGCTAACCCAATTGGTGAAATCCGAGATCACCCGCCAGGCTTTTTGAGAGCCTTCTCTGTCAAGTGTCTGAACCTTGGCACCCACCGCACGCCCCAACGCATCTAGCTCCTCCAAGATGCGCCCGATCACGGATGGAGACCCGCCCGCTTCGAGCCATATTTCCGGCTCATGGTTCGCCCGATCCAATTGGGCAATAGAGCGGACGATCCCGGCACTTTCAGCGTCCAGAAGAACCAAGCGCATCGGGTCTATGGGTGAATTCAAAATACTTCGGCGCAGATCGCGCGCAATCCCCAGAGTTCCGGCAGAAAGAACAAAAGTCTGACGCTCGACGGGCAGAGGATAAAGCTTGAGGTTCACTTCCGTAATGATTCCCAGCGTGCCATATGACCCAATCAGGAGCTTGCCGAGGTCGTAGCCGGCAACGTTCTTCACCACTCGCCCGCCTGTCTTGATCAGCTTGCCCTCGGTGGTCGCAATCTGCATGCCCACCACCATATCTCGAGGCGCCCCGTAAAAATGGCGCAATGGCCCCGAAGCATTGGTTGCTACAACACCCCCGAGGGTAGCCTGCCCGCTTCCAGGAGGATCGAGCGGCAGCCATAGCCCGTCTTGACTAAGCAGACTCTGGAAGTGTTCCAACCTTATCCCTGCGCCAATTCCCGCGGTCAGATCCGACGGCTCGTAATACCGGACTTTGGTGATATTCCGCATGCAAAGCGCGACATCGTACTTCCTGGGAGTGTTTCCAATACCAAGGCTTGTCGCCCCACCGCAGGCGATAACCGCAAGGTTTTGCTGAGCTGCACACTTGAGCGTCTGCGCCACCTGTTCCGCCGAACCGGGATAAACAACGAAGTCGGGCACTTTCCCATCGACGCTCAAAGACTCGCGCAAGGCTGCTTCTTCAGTCAACTTCGATTCACCGAGAATGGCAGCCAACTGCGCTCGAACGGCATCGGCCACTGATGCCACGTCAGCCTCCCGCTCCCACCTGAACACGAATCTCTCCACACATTTTGCTGGTAGGCAAAACCTTGCCGGGGTTGAACGATCCGGTTGGATTCATCAGGCTCTTGATTTGCCGTTGAATTTCCAGATCGTCTTCCGAAAATACGAGCGGCATCAGTTCGTTCTTCTCCACGCCCACGCCATGCTCACCGGTGATGGACCCGCCGAGTTCGGCACAGCGCTTCATGATTTCCTGCGCGGCCTTTACCACCCTTTGCGACTGCTCGCGGTCGCGGGCGTCAAACATCAAAAGGGGATGGAGGTTTCCATCTCCGGCATGGAAAATATTCCCAATCTGGAAATCGTATTTCCGCCCGACCTCCTCGATGTATTCAAGCATCTCGGGAAGCCGGGTCCGCGGGATCACACCGTCCTGGACATAATAGTTCGGGCTGATCCGGCCCAGCGCCCCAAAAGCGTTCTTCCGCCCTTTCCAGAGCAAAGCGCGTTCCTCAGGCGTTTTTGCGCGACGGACATTCCGAACGCGATTCTTTTCGCAAACCGCCTCAATCTGTTTCGCCTGTTCCTTCACGGCTTCCCGCAGCCCCTCGACCTCAATCAGAAGAACCGCCGCCGAATCCATTGGGTAGCCCGCATGGGTCGCCTGTTCCACGGCGCGAAGCGTGAACCCATCCATCATCTCGAGTGCAGCGGGCGTGATGCCTTGCGCCGTGATGGCGACCACGGTCCGCGTCGCATCAATCACGCGGTCGTAGATGGCCAGCATGGTTTCCACCGCTTCAGCCTTGCGCATTAGCCTGACGGTAATCTCGGTTACAATGCCCAGCGTTCCTTCGGAGCCAACCAACAGCCCGGTCAAATCGTACCCGGGGATGTCGTAACATTTTGCTCCCGTGCGGATCACATCCCCGTTGGGAAGGACCACTTCCAGACCCAGCACGTGGTTCGTGGTCACTCCATAAGCCAGGGTATGCGGCCCACCGGAATTTTCAGCGACGTTGCCGCCAATCGTGCACGCCTTCTGGCTGGAGGGGTCCGGAGCGTAGTAATAGCCATCATCACTCACGGCCAGAGTTAGGTCGCTATTAACCACTCCGGGCTGCACTCGCGCGCGTTGATTCTCAAGATCGATTTCGAGGATCTTCTTCATCCGGGCGCAGCTGATGACAACGCCGCCCTCGGTCACAACCGCTCCGCCGCTCAGCCCCGTCCCTGCCCCGCGAGGGATGATCGGGATTTTCCTTGCAGCAGCCAGCTTGACCATTCGAATGACCTGTTCCGTGCTGGTCGGGAAGACAACGGCGTCCGGCGTCTTCAAGGCAGAGAGGCCATCATACTCGTAGAGCATCAAGTCCTCAGGGTGCCATAGCACAGCCGCAGACCCCATAATGTTGATTAACTCTGTTATCAACGGATACTGCTTCATAAGAACCTTCGCGCAGGCCGATGGAAGCCATACTGGATGAAACACGCCGTGGATCAAGCCACAACGTCGCCACCGATCTTCCTCACCACCCACTGCCTGGAGTATATCGAACGCTCGGAACCAAGGTCAATGTCGCGAACCCATGTCCCGGGGATTCCAGCACTACGCGCCAACTGGAGTGGTCAGCTTCACTTACTGATTCCTCTTAGGGAAGAAAAGGCAGGCAGGTTAGAATGCATCCCACATGGTTCCGATTCCTCTGAATGATCATATCCGGCGGCAGACCTTCTGGTTTTCCACCCTTGCGCTGATAGCTATCAACACGGCGGTATTCATCTATGAACTCTCGCTCGGCCCCACGGTCAACCGATTTATTTTTCTTTTCGGACTGATTCCGGCCCGCTACACCACCCCACACGGCGCCATCATCATCACAAATCTGGTAACCTTCCTGGTGCCAGTATTCACCTCAATGTTTATCCACGCCGGCTGGTTGCACTTAATCGGCAACATGCTTTTCCTTTTTGTCTTTGGGCGAAGCGTTGAGGATCGCTTTGGCCACAGCCAGTTTCTGCTGTTGTATTTCATCAGCGGGTTCGGAGCTGCCATCACCGACATCATGTTCAACATGGGCTCGCAGGTACCCACAATCGGCGCCAGCGGAGCAATCGCCGGGATTCTTGGCGCCTACCTGGTTAGCTTTCCGACCGCTCGCATCACCACACTGATTCCCTTATTCATTATCTTCTGGACAGTCCAACTGCCGGCCATATT
>JAKASH010000045.1 GCA_021828225.1 Acidobacteriota bacterium
CTCAACCCCGGAGGACGCGCTACCCGCTTTGCACCGAGCTGAATCTCCCTGGGTAATCGGGCTGAAGACGGAGCACCAAACCTTGTGTGACGTGGATGCCGACTTCCACCCCGCTGTGATCTTCGAGCAGGTGGATGCCCGCGGAATTCCGGCTCGCGACCTTCTGCCGCGCCTGCCGGCCGGTTATGGACGGGAAGCCGGCAGTCCAGGCCGAAGCCAATATCTGAACACTGCCGCGTCAATGTTGGGTGTTAGTCGCCAATTGGTTTGGGGCGGGCATGAGGCACGAGGCGTACTCGTGATACGCCTGTACTGAAATTCGCGATGTGGCTGCGGCACTTACATCGAGGGCGGAGCCGCATCCGGGGCGCTGCCCCAACTCTTATTCGGCCTGGGGCCCATGTTGAGCACCAGCCTTCCGCCATTCGCTATATCGGCGTGGCTGAACCACGGCCGATTCCAGGGCTTTCCGTTCAACGTCGCCGACTGAATATAAATGTTCTTCTCGGAATTGTGATTGGCCACAATGACGAAGTCCTTTCCGTCGCCGAGATGGAGGGTCACCTCGTCGAAGAGAGGGCTGCCGATGGCGTAGTTCGCGGTGGCCGGATCGACGGGGAAAAAACCCATGGCGCTCAGCACGTACCAAGAGGAAGTGGACCCCTGGTCATCCATGCCCGGAAAGCCAAGTCTGTACTTGTCGCTGCCGTACAATTCAGTAAGGATCTCCCGCACGATCTTCTGGGTCTTCCAGGGCTGGCCGCTCCAATCGTAGTAATAAGCAGCCTGCTGGTCCGGCTGGTTGCCCTGCACGTACTGCCCGATCATGCCCGTGCAGTCGCGGCAAATCCCCCGGGCATGAAAGGGCGTGTTGAAGAACGCGTCGAGCTTGGCGTTGAATTTTGCGCGTCCCCCCAGCAGGCTGATCAGGCCCTGGATGTCCTGGGGCACAAGCCAGAGGGTGGACCAGCCGGAAGCCTCCTTCATCATGAAATTGTAGTAGGGCTCCTGGGGGTCGAAGGGCGAAATCCATTGGCCGTCGCTTGTCCTGCCGCGCATGAATCCAATCGAGGGATCGAAAACGTTCCGGTAATTGTAAGCTCGCTTCCGGAACATTTCGTAGTCGGCTTCCTTGCCCAGTTTCCTGGCGTAAACGGCAAGCGCTGCGTCATCCCAGGCATATTCCAGCGTCGTGGCCACGCCCGCCTTGCCGCCCGCGTAAGGAGGGTCGGGATTGCCTTTCGGAATGAAGTCAGAAATGTAACCCTTCTTGAGATACTCCGCGAGGTAGGGACGCGCCCCATTCGTGGTGGTGGTTGCATTCTTGTAAAGGTACGGGTAGGCCGCCTTGTAATCGAACGGAATGCCCCGCAACCAGCAGCCCAGGTACATCATCACAGCGTGATCGCCGTGAAACGAGGTCGGCATGAAGCCGGTTTCGCGGGCCTGATCTAGCGTCGAATGCAGAATGTTCTCCATCACCGAAGGCTCGACCAGAGTGAGCAACACGAGCTGGTCGCGCCCGGTATCCCAGAAGGGCACAGGACCATATCGGTCGTAATCAGCCGTTTTCATCTTGCCATCCATTCCGCGGAAAGGCTGGCCTGCACGGGCCACCAGATGGGGGCTCGCGAATGAATGGAAGAAGTTAGAGTAAAACAGCGTGCGCTCGTGCGGCGTCCCACCCTTGATCTCAATGGTGTTCAGCAGCCGGGCCCAGATATTCTCAGCCTGTCGGTGAATGCCGTCGAAATCCCAACCGGAACTATCAGTATCCAGGCGTTTCTGGGCATCTTCGTAGCTGTCGGCAGCGGCTATTTTGACGAGCACCTGCTCGCCCTCCGAAGTGACAAAGTTGAGATATGCGCCCGCGTAGGGACCGGACTCGGTCTTGCCACCGGGCGTAACCGTGCTGTATCCCAAAAAGTTATACGGATTGACGCGGCGCGGAGGATTTTCCTTGAAAGTACCGAACCCGTTGAAATCCTTTGAGAACACAGCGACGAAGCATGTCCGCGCCGTACCGCGAATCGAAGTGCCGGAGACCCCACCGGGAATCGGGCGCTCGGCGCACCCTCTGACCGTGTGGTTGTCACTGATCTCGATGTTGCCGCCCTTGTGACCCAAGTCCATCAGGATGTGCGACTGTTCGCTTTTCGGGAAAGTGAAGCGGTACATGCCGGTCCAGTAGGTCACGGTCATTTCGGCCTTTACGTGGAAGTCGTCCAGGTACACGCTGTAATAACCGGCGGTACCTTTTTCCTTTGACTTGTCGTAAACGGACCCGGTGCGCTCCGGGGGCACAGTCCAGGGGCCGACCACCGGCATCACCACCATGCCGGGCATGCCATTGGAGAAGCCGAACATCGTCCGATGCAGGTAGTCGTATGACATGCCCACGCCGGCGGGGTAAGAGAGGTCCAGATTCTTGTTAATCGGAGCGAAGTCGGTGATGCCGTGAGGGAGCACGGCCCCCGGCGATGTCATGCCGGTATACAGTTCCTCACCGGGCGGCGGAGCATTGCCGATCAGGACCTGCTTGTCGAGCGGGGCAGTACCCACCAGCGTGTTCACCCAATCCAGCGGTCCCTTTTGAGCGCCCAGCGCGGTCGCGCACGTAAGTAGCAGAAGGGCAAATGTCCTCATCCAACACCTCGTTTCCGTACCCCGCAACATTGACTGACACTGGCCATCTCGACAGTTTCACCCGCCAAGCAACTGTCTGCGCCGGACGCCAAATGTGCGAGGGCCATCATGATCCTGATCTGGCGGAATAGTCTTCTTATGACGATGTGAAATCAGGCAGACCTTAATGGGCCCGGGCAGGGTTCTGAGCCAAGATTTGCGTTCCGTTCTCTGACTTCGAGTTCAGTCGTGCTCTTTGACATCCCCATAATCTACAAGAGGCGGACTCGGGAAGCAAGTGTTCCGCCTCTGTTCAACCCGGATTCGCAAGTGAAGCGAGTAGCGCGCCTCCGGTGTCGAGGTCCGCGGTTCTTCTGGTGACGGTCTTCATGATGTTGTATTCTAGCGCCAGGTCGCGGCTCCGGCGCCCCTTTCTTTCGGATCGATATTTCTTTGTGACCGTGCGTCTGCTCAAAGACCGGCCCCGGTTGCTCGACGCGGATTTCCAATTGATGGCGCTCGCCTTGAACCGGGTGCGGCGCCAGCATCCGTTTTATTTGACGGTCTGGGTGTTTCTTCCTGACCATTGGCAGGCGATCTGCGCACCCGTCTATCCGCTCACCATCTCGCGGGTCATGAAATCGGCCAAAACCAGCTCGACGATTCTCATCAACCGCCGGCGCGCCGAGCGGGGCGAGTTGTGGCAGGCTCGATTTTTCGACCGCGTCTTGCGAACTGTCAAGGAATACAACGAAAAGGTGGAGTACATCCACCTGAACCCGGTCAAGGCCGGGTTGGTTCAGCAGCCAGAAGAGTGGCCCTGGTCCAGCGTGCGCGAGTATTCGGGCACGGTTCGGGAAGAAGCCACCCGCCATCCCGTCCTGCCCATTGACCGCGTGTTGTTGCCCTGCGACCAACGGACCCGAATCTGAAAAGAAAAGCCGCGGACCTCAACCCCGGAGGACGCGCTACCCGCTGAAGTGCCAGAAAGCAGAGAAGTTCACACCCATGAAGGCGAGGAAGGCGCCGAAATTGAGCAGTTCACCAGCATGTTCGAACGCGTTGCCGATATAATTCAGGCCAATGGCGCCCAGGTAGGCGACCAAACCGATCAGGAGGATATTTGTGGCGTGACCGAATAGTCTGGACACAGTGACACAATAACATCGGCGTTGATGCCTTGCGTTGGGGTGTATAATGCGCACGATTATGGCGCCTCCAGATTACCCTGCGCGTTCGGGTTGCGAAACCCATGCTGCTGCACTCAACACGGTCGAACCTTGTGCGTGGTGAGGTCTCCTGATGACCAGCCGGCTGCGTTTCGATCTTCGCGTTGCACTGGAATTGGCCCTCAATCGGCTGCCGCAAAAAGGGAAGAAGCGGCGCGCAGCCGAAGTTTCCCAATTAAAAGCGGCGTTGGTCGTTGTTGTCTTCAACACTGCAGGAACGGTTCAAAATTGCGGAACGTATCGGGAGGAGGATTGATGCTGGACTTCTCATGTTTTCGCTCAGGGTTCTCCGGCGGTCGCAAACATCAATGCCACACGCCGAAACGCGTCTTAAGATATCTGAGAATCTTCCTGTTCAGTGTGGGCCTGATATTGCCGGGCAGCTTATGGCTGGATGCGCAATCGCGCACTGCTGTTCCGATCTACCTCAATCCCAAAGAGCCCATCGAGCGGCGAGTTGGCGACCTGCTAAGCCGGATGACGCTCAAGGAGAAAGTCGGCCAGCTCAATTTGCCGTGCGTCTACGTCAGCCAGCTTGGGAAGACCATCCCAGAAAAGTTGGAAGCCTGCAAAAGATTTGCGGCCGGAACTTACACCGACCAGATCGGGCCGGGATGCGGTTTCTTTACACTCGCCAACACGATCCTGCCTGAAGGGGTCAAGCAACAGGTTGACTACTTTAACGCGCTGCAGAAGATCGCACTAACGCAGACTCGGCTGAAAATACCGCTTCTTGAAGACGAAGAAGGCACCCACGGAGCGATGTTTCCGGGGGCGACCGTTTTCCCTGAGGGGCTTGCCATCGGCAGCACGTTTGACATGCCGCTGGTCCAGGCCATTTATGCCGCCGCCGCGCAGGAGGCGAGGGCAGTAGGTATCAACATCCTGTCCACGCTGGTGCTGGAGTTGGATCGCGACCCCAGGATGGGGCGCAACGACGAAGCCTACACGGAAGATCCTTATCTTTACTCCCGAATCGCCGCAAGCATCGTTCGGGGGGCGCAGGGTCACAACATCGATGCGCCAGACAAGGTGATCGCACTGATGACGGATTTCCCGACCCAGAGCGAACCCGTGAGCGGCTTGGAGCGCGGCGCCATTGAGATGTCGCAACGTATGCTTCGTGAGGATTTCCTGCCCCCGTGGATTGCGGCGTTCAACGCCGGCGCCCTGGGCGTGATGGCGGGATACCCGGAGATTGACGACGTGCCGGAGCACTCATCGGAAAAGTGGAATACCGACATTCTCCGGCACGAACTCGGCTTCAAAGGAATTGAGGTGAGCGAGGGCGACGGTTTCGCATCCTTGATCTATGAGGGCATTGTTCCAACCCAGAAGCAGGCGGGTGCGCTGGCCCTGCGAGCCGGTGTTGATCTGGACATCACCTACGAGCCTGCTTATATGGGTCCGCTGATTGAAAATGTTGAGGAGGGAAAAGTCCCCGTTGCCCTGGTCAACCGGGCTGTGCGCAGGGTGCTGGAGCAGAAATTCCGGTTAGGTCTTTTCGATCATCCCTATGCCAACCTCGCACGGGCCGAGCAGGTTGTGCACTCGAAAGAACATCAGCAGTTGGCATTGCAGGCCGCTCGCGAAGGCATTGTTCTTCTCAAGAACCAGAACGATCTCTTGCCGCTTGCAAAGAATATCAAGTCGATTGCAGTGATCGGTCCTGATGCGGACAACAAGTGGAACCAGCTTGGAGATTACACGCCCGAAGTTGTTCCACAGCCAGTTGTGACGGTTCTTGAAGGGATCAAGTCGCACGTTTCTCCTGCGACGCGCGTCACCTACGTCAAGGGCTGCGGTGTGCTGGGAGACGACAAGAGCGGTTTCCCCGAGGCTGTTCAGGCTGCAAGACACGCCGATGTAGCGGTTGTCGTGGTGGGCGAACAGTATAGCTGGAACCGAGGGCCAAAGCTCGAGCGGTCGACGGACGGGGAAGGTTCTGACGTGGCCAGTCTCGACCTGACCGGCGAACAGGATGCTCTCGTCAAGGCCGTTGAAGCAACGGGGAAGCCGACAATTCTCGTGCTCATTAACGGAAGGCCACTTTCCATACGCTGGGCAGCGGCACATATTCCGGCCATCGTGGAAGCCTGGGAACCGGGTGAGCGCGGGGGACAAGCAGTGGCCGATGTGCTCTTTGGTGATTACGACCCGAGCGGCCGCCTGGCTATCAGCATTCCTCGCGGCGTGGGGCAGTTACCTGACTACTATGACTACAAGCCATCCAAAGCCTATTGGATCAACCACGGATGGACGCACAACGGCGGGTACGTCGATATGCCTGGCACGCCGCTTTATCCATTCGGCTATGGGCTGAGTTACACGCACTTTCAGTACAGCAACCTTCGTATTGATCCGGCACAAATCTATACAGGAGGAGATGCGAAAGTCAGCGTCGACGTAGAAAATGTGGGCAAACGCGCCGGAGCCGAAACCGTTCAACTTTACCTTCACGAGCGCTACGCCCCTGTGTCCACACCGGTCAAACAACTTCGTGGCTTTGAGAGAGTTGCACTCGAACCCGGCCAGGAGAGAACCGTAACCTTTACGCTGACGCCCAAGAACCTCCAACTGCTGGACCGCAATATGCACTGGGTCGTTGTACCGGGGACGTTCGACATCATGGTCGGGAAATCTTCGGCAAATATCGCTTTGAAAGGAACGCTTGAAGTCAAAGGATCAGGACTCCCGGCGGGGTACGAATAGGCGGCGCAAGCCAGTCGGCGTCACTGTTAATAATCGAGGCATGAGGCGGACTGCCCATGTCTGGGAAGACTGGTCCTTGTGCGCACCGCCGAGCATACGCGCGCGCATGTGCTGGCGGTGATGCTGGCCTACCTGATCCGGCGGGAACTGAGCCGGGCCTGGGCCAAGTTGGACCCCACGGTGGAAGAGGGGCTCGATCAGTTACAGACGCTGTGCTCGATGGAACTGAAGGTTGACGGAGGCGGCAGTTGCTTACGCATCCCCCAGCCCAGCGCCCCGGCGCAGGCGTTGCTCAAGGCGCTCGACTTGCGGCTGCCTGAAGCGCTGCCCCACCACCCGGTCCGTGTGGTCACGCACAAGAAACTGCCCGAGCGCCGCAAACCTCGTTAGAATACAGCAGCTTGCGCGTAAAACGTCACTGCGACTTTAGGGTGAACATCCGCTGAAAGGTCGAAAATCGCTGTAAATTATTGATAATTGGTCGGGGCGCCCAGATTCGAACTGGGGACCTCTTGCGCCCAAGGAAACATTGATTTTCTATGTTGTTGATTCGCTTAGCCGTCTCTTCGGTCAAAGGGACCAAAATGATGGGGTATTTGGGGGCCTTGTTCCCTTATTGTTCCCTCATTTTTGGGAAGGGGAACGCTTGAGGAACAAAGCGAAAAAACCTCGCACGGAGATGATCCGCGTGCGTGACCAAAGGCTAGATATAGAACGTACTCTTGTTAGCCGTCATGAGATAATCGGCATCTCCGACTTCGACCAGCGCAAGAAGAAAATCGTCGGTAGGATCGCGTGAGAGTTGGACGCATGGCAGCGAGGCGATGACCTCAACAAAGCCTTTTGAACTCCCTGGACACAGGTCACAGCCGAAAACCGAACTGCCACCCTTCAGGCACGGGGCCCAAGGCCGTCAGCAGCCAGCCATGAGTGACCGAGCCTCGAGGTCAATGGTTTGCTATGCTCGTATCATTTGTTAGCGAAAGGACTCGAGAGAGTTACTGTTTGTGATATTGCATTACTGCCATTGTCGGGAGAGATACTTGACGCTCCCCTAGATGAGACATAACCTTTATATAATTACTGCTAATCCTAGTCCTGAGAGAGCCCATGAACTCCTTGCCCATCGGGATCATCAGCAATCAGAAACTCATGCGGAAGGCATTGTTTTGTCTTTTGTCAACCTTCGCGCTGGGCGGGGGTCTATCACTCGTTGTGGATGCAGACACTCTCGACGATTCTACCGAACAAATCGCCTCTGCCAAGCCACTTGTTCTTCTCATTGACAGTGAGGGTGCGGGGGACCCACTTAACTGTGTTCGCAGAGTTTCATCCCTTTCGCCTTCAACGAAATCTTTACTTCTTGCTGGTGAGATTGAGGAAAAGTTCGCCATAGAGGCCGTGCAAAGCGGAGCGTGGGGCATCGTCGGAAAGCAGGCCGAACCAGAGCTGTTGCAGCAAGCGATCCAAAAGCTTTTGAACGGCGAGGTCTGGTTCAGTCCCCGAACGATCGGGACCGCGCTCCATGCATTTACCAACCGCGAACCATCAACGGGCTCAACGCTAGACCGCTTGACGCCGCGTGAAACAGAAGTCCTGGTCCTTCTTTCCAAAGGTCTTTGCAATAAGGAAATCGCTTCACAGTTATTTCTCGCAGAGAGTACGATCAAAGCATACATCAAGGTTATTTTCCGAAAGTTGGGCGTAAATTCAAGACTGAAGGCCGCCTTGTCTTATACCGATCACATCGAAGTGTCGAATTCCTCTCACTAATTTGCCCGCGACAACTCTTGTTGACACAAACGAAAACGCTGCTTCATACTCCTGTCCCCGAGCCGGGCGGTCTCGGAAGGCGGCCAAAGTCGCATAGTCTATTGCCTGCCCCTTCACACCGGTCGACTTCGAATCGATTATCTCCAGTACATGAAGTTGCTCCGAAATCAGAATACTCAAGCCTTGCCCGCTATAGAATGTCACAATTCTCTGACTTGCCAACAAAAAGTACATAGAAACCCCGAGTGCTCGCGGCAAATACACAATCAAGTTCGGGTGACGCCCTGAAGGTACGCTGGTGCGAATGCCTTACTTCGTTAGAGAGAGCGGCTTCACCCAAGTGCGGGGGTCAATTTCTATCCGTTTGGGTAATTGCGGACAGTACCCCGGTTAGTTTAAAAATGGAACATGTGAGTCTGCAATCATGACCAAGACCAACACAACACTGCACACCGGTCAGCAAAAGAACACGAACCCTCCTCTCAAAATTTCGATTCCGGTAAAAGGCACGGTTCGCACTGAAGAGGGAGTGAAAGAGATTCAAGGCCGCCTGGAGGCGATCGGGGAAGGACATGCGCGGATTTTCTTCGATCATCCGCTGGCGGAAGGTACCGGGCTTTCTCTTGTCGTGGAGTTCAAAGACAGGAAGAATCGCGAAATTCGATTTGGGTACCAAGGCAAAGTCGCCTGTGCTACATGCGGCTCGTGGTACGAGGTGGCTGTAGATTTTGACGAGGGCGTGGGTATATCAGGAAAAGACGCGAGAGAAATACTTTCGGACCTTTTTCCTGAAGAAGTTTAATCGTCTCTTTTGACGAACGGTTTTTGAGGTTTCCAAGAGTTCAATTGCGCCCTGCAGGGAAGATCCTGCAGATGCCATGAGACATTCGTCTATGACCCTGGGAAAAGCCCATGTAGGTCACAGGGCGGAGCTATCGGCCAAATCAAGGACTGAAAGGACACCAATACGCAATCCCCAGCATGGTTTGCGTTTTAAACCCGGCATCAGCACGAAAAGTGATGGCCCAGTTTCTTGCCGGAAGAGGAATGGAGGTATTTCTCCCCTTTTACAAGTCGGCACACCTTCTGCAGCCAAGCGACGCGGAGAACCCCGAAGAATCTAGCACCCTGTCGTAGAATAACAAACCTTTTATGGCACAACCTTTGCTGCCTTTCTGATTCTGGCGGCCCTTCTCTTGTCTGCTCGCGCATGAAGGGCGTGCACGACTTCGTTTACCAAAGTTTGAGCCATACGACTTGATCTGGCCAAATCATGACAGCCTAGTAACGCCGCTCCGCCTCAACCCAGTTCTACTGCGCCTATTGCCTACCAGCAATATTCAGATAGATCGTAGGCCGATTGACAAACCAGATCTTAGGATGCTCTTCGAGCTTCGGAAAGTCACGGGAGATGACCGCTAAGCAACGCTGCGAAGTAGCACTTAGTATGTTGGCTAGGCACCGTCAACGGGAAATATCTCACAGAGTTATTGCTCTCAGCTACCACTCAATCCACCAAACTAGACTCTTTAGATCTGCAACGCCGGAGCTGTTTGAGCGGCACTTGAGATGGCTTAAAGAACACTGTGAAATAGTTCGGTTCAGCCAACTGTTTGAACGTTCTAAGGACAAAAGGTCAAATCGCCCTACTGTAGCCATCACGTTTGATGACGGGTTTGCCGACAATTATGAATGTGCATTCCCACTCCTTGAAAAGTACGCGATGCCAGCTACCTTTTTTCTTGCAGTTGGGCTTCTCGAGAACGATACGAGTACAGTCCAGAAGTTCATAAGGCAGCTTCGGAGCAACTCTGAGGAAATTCGCCCTCTACGGTGGTCACAGGTTTGCGAGCTACGAAGGGGCGGCATGGAAATCGGCTCGCATACATTCAGCCATCCTAATCTGGCTCGCTTGGACCAGAGATCGGTCGAGATTGAACTCAGGCGTTCGAAGGAAACCCTCGAACAAAGGCTAGGCGAACAGATCACGCTGATGGCCTATCCTTACGGTATACCCAGAATGCATTTTCGACCTGAGACCGTAAACGTCGTAGCAAAGGTTGGATACAAACTTGCGGCGGCGGCGCTGTACAAACCTGTACGTTCTGATGGTTCAAGATTGGCTATCCCGAGATACGCCGTTATGAACGATGAGATCGAAACCTTGCAAGACAAAGTTTTCGGCGCATGGGATTTTCTCGGTCTCTATCATGAAAGGATTCCGATTTGGGTGGCAAAGATCATGTCACCTGGACTCTTTTGTGCATGAGTCATTATAATCGCTTCCCACATACCTCTGGCAGCGCTGACCACTTCGTCGCCAGAGTCTGGGAGAATCAGAATCTTCCCCCATCACTTTCTAAGTGTGATGAATAGCATGCAATACAGGATGTTGTCGAAATACTCTCGTTTCCCGTTTGCCTACACCAGGAAGTCTTCTCGCGTATCGCGAGCGGACGACGAATTCAAATTACAGACTCGTATTACAAGGCACATTGACAACTGCTGCGCTGAAGTAGATAGTGTTCGGCAAAACGAATGGGATGACATCCTTCAGACATTTGATGATCGTTTCCTTATGCAAACGTGGACTTATGGATCTGTCCGGTGGGGAGAAAACAGTCTGAGCCACGTTGTGTTAAGGAAATGCGGCAAGATCGTTGCTGCGTCACAAGCGGTCATCATTAAGATT
>JAKASH010000046.1:0-1145 GCA_021828225.1 Acidobacteriota bacterium
GCCGCCAGGGCGCGTGGCAAAATCCTCCGGCGAAACCTGCTGCCGGTTAATCAGTGTCATCACAAAACGGTCCACCAGCGGGGCCCGGAACTCTTCCATCAAGTCCAGCGCCAGGGAAGGCCGCCCTGGCCGATCCTGGTGGAAAAAGCCGACCGACGGATCCAAGCCCGCCGCCACCAAAGCCGCGGTGCAGTCATGGGCCAGAATGCTGTAGAACAGCGAGAGGAGCGCATTGACCGGATCCAGCGGCGGCCGGCGCGTGCGACCGCTAAAACGCAGGGCTTCCGGCGCACCGGGTGTGGTTAAGGAGAAATGATCGAAGTATACCCGCGCCGCATCACCTTCCTGGCCGCGGAGGCCATCCAGCGAGGAAGCCTTCGCCACAGCATCCAAAATCGGTTCCATGCGACTCGCCGCCCGGCGCAGGCTCTCACTCGCCGGCGCATCGGCAATATCCCGCGCCGAGCGCAGCAGATTCTGGCGGCTGTTCTGCACTTTCCCGGCCACGATGGCCCGTCCAAGTCCAAGGGCGAATTCGCCGTTATCCGCCTGCCGATATTGCGCCCGCCGCAGGAGCACGTTGCCCGAACCGGGCGCATCGACCCGCGCCATCAGCCGCCCGTCCGCGGTGAGAAAGTTGATGGCGATCTGCTGCTCGGCACAATACTGCATCAGCTGCGGGCTGACCATCACGCGGCCAAAGGCCGCGATGGAATCAACCATGTGCAGGGGTATCCGCGCCGCGGTTTTGCCGTCGATTTCAATTACGGCGGCCTGGCCGTCCCGGTGCAGGTAGGCGCCTTCGGTCACCACGTACAGTGTGGCCAGTTGAACTTCATCCATGGGACCGCTCACATTTCAGATCTCAAATGTAACATTTGAGATTTCAAATTTGAAATTTCAGATATCAGGTTTCCGCTTCGCCGGCCTCGGCCTCCACCGGTTGGCCGGCGCGGCGCATATTCTCCCGCACCGTCCGACGGATGCGCTCATCGAATTCCCATGCCCGGCGGGCGCGCTGGTCATGCTGCCGGATTTCCTGCGTCAAATAGCGCTGTCCGCGAATGTCGCCATCCTGGAGGCTTTGGGCCCAGGCGCGAATTTGCCGGGAAACGCTCTCCGCGGCGTCAGCGATCTTTGTAATC
>JAKASH010000046.1:1155-10848 GCA_021828225.1 Acidobacteriota bacterium
GCTCAAGCAACCGCGCGCAGAAGTGGTAGCAATTGCGCACTTCACCGGCGGAGCCGCGGGCGATGTAGAGGAAGGTCAGCAGATCAGCCGTGGTGCCGCGTTCAAAGCCCTCTGCGATGTTATTCGACACTGACAACGCCGCCCGTTGCATGTGATTCCGTACATCGGCTTTGTCCGCGAACCACCGCCGGCGGGTAAGCAGGTACACCTCCGCGGCCAACTCCAGCGCCGCCTTCCATACCGGCAGGTCTTCGAAGCGATGGTATTTCATAAGGGCATCTCCAGTTCCAAACAGGCGACAGCAAAGCGTGAAAGTTCCAGTTTCACACGGGCAATCAAAGTTTGAAATCCCCAATTTCAAATGTGGGATATCAAATTCTGGAATCCCCAATCGCGCCGGTCGCGAACAATTGTCCGTACGCCCGGTCCAACGAATCCGCCGCAGCCGTCAATTCCGGCAGGCAGACGCCGTGCAGCGAGCAACCGTCGCATTGCGGCTTGAGCACGGCCGGCGGCACGTGGTCTTCCGCCAGCAGCGCCCGCGTGCGTTCGATGGCCTCCAGTGTCAGCATCCGCAGCTCAGCGTTGAATTCCACCGTTCGCCGGCGGCGGGTTTTCACGTGATATACCGCCCCGCGCGGCACGGGCACGTGCAACATCTCTTCCAGGCACAGCGCCTGGGCGCAAAGCTGCACGTCGTCGTTGTCCCATTTGCGGCGTGGGCCGAGCTTGTAATCCACCGGCAGCGGGGTGGCCGGGCCGCTTGGTTGCGGCCAGAATTCCACGATATCGGCTTTGCCGATAAGGCCGAGCGTTTCGGAAAAGAGGGGCAGCGCCCGTTCGAGGCGTGCCCCCTCGGCGGTTTGCCGATAGCCGGGATCATCGGCGATTTCATGGGCCAGGGTGCCGGAAACGGTGTAGGCATTGTCCTGCCATAAGCCTTCAAGCTGGTGCAGCGCGCAGCGGCGGGGGCAGTAGAGGAAGTCGTTAAGGAGGCGAAGCTGAAGAGGATCGTCAGGCATAGTTATCAGGGGCAGGGCATCTCTCCGGCGACGAAGTCCGCCGTCTGTAACACGCCGGCCATGTAACCAAGGAACGCGTCGTACGCGAGATTCCACCGAAACACACCTGGTAGTCCTCGTAGCTCTGGCAAGCTGAATTCCTGCTCCCTTCCCATCCACAACTGCACACTTCCCAGCATCACCTCCGGCCAGTGCGGCCATTGAGTACGGTCGGGATTCTCCAGCCTCTGAATAAGCTCCGGCTCGATCACGACCGTTTGCGTGGGAGCATCAATGACCCGGCAGAGTTTAGCCACTTGCGGGTAATCGCAGTCTCGTTCGGCCTGGCAAATTTCCTCCATGCGCAACGCCTTTTCACCGTGGTCCTGGCGGACCTCCCGCTGGAGCGCATCGGTACAATCGTCCGGAGTGAGCTGGCGATTGTGCCGGGCGCACTCTGAAAATAACTGCTCCAGGATACGACGTGGCAACTTGGCCTGGGGATGAAGGGAGAGACCAGCGGCGGCGTCGTGCCGGAAGTCCCACACCTCGGCGTCCTTATATTCACCGGAACGACTGACGCGTCCGGCAACTTGGAGAAGATTCAGAAGGCTCCAGCTTTCACGGAACGCCGTACGGAAGGAGAAATCCACCCCTGCTTCGACACAGCTGGTGGCAACCAATGTCCAGCCTACCTCTTTTGATGCCAAGCGTTCTTTTACGCGTTTGATGGTCTGCGCGCGATCGTGCGGCGTCAACGCGGTAGAGATATGTTCAACGCTTTCGCCACAGTTCAGCTTCTCTCGGAGATACCGTGCGAACACCGCTGCGGATTGGACGGTATTGAAGATCACCAATCGAGGGCCGGGCTTGTCGCGAACAAAGCCACCCAGAGTGGCAAGCGGCACAGCTTGCGGCTTGGTCCGAATAAGCACACGATTTTCCTCAAACTCCTTTGCTTCCGCTCGTATTGCGTGGTCAATAAGATCTGGTATTTCGTGCCGCTCTACTTCCTGCATAAAGGCCGGATTGTCCCAGAAACGTGCAAGTGTGCCAGACGCAAGCACAAGGTGGCACCCCCAATCCTCGCAAAGCTCACAGAGCCAGCGGAGCATCTGCGGCCAGAGCGCTGGGGGGACGGCAGCGTGCGCCTCGTCCACAAACATTGCGCTGCCCGGAACCTGATGGAGCCTACGCAGTGCGGATGTATCGCAGGCAGCCAGGGTCTCAAAGAACTGAACGGCGGTAGTGACAACAACCGGCGAGTCCCAGCGCGCGGCGAGGCAGCGAGCCTCGTAGCTGGGAAAATCGACGCGATGATGGTGCGCGGCCACCACGCTCTCCATGGTGGTTTCATATTCATCGCTTAAGCGCAACGCCTTCCGGTAAACTCCGACGGACTGATCAATGATGTTCGTGAAAGGCAGAACAACAAATATCCGTCGCAAGTTCCGTTCTTCCGCGGCCCGCAGCAGATGCGCCATCACGGCAGTCGTCTTGCCGGTGCCGACGGGACTGTCACACGTGTAGATACGTTCACCATCTTTGATCTCGTGTTCACGGCAGGCACGATAGACATCCCGCCGCAGCTTGAGCCGTCGGCGTTCGCGATCAATCGACGGTGCCACCTCGGGCGCCAATCCGGCAACATATTTGTCCAACCGCGCAAGCCGTTCCGCCGCGCGCAGTTCCGGCGCTGGGACCTCGCGTTCATCCTTATAGTGCCGCGCCGTGTCGCTGTGGTCGGCATCAACGAGACAGGAAAGAGCGAGACGGCGAACCAGGCCCGTGCCGAATTTGCGCGTTTCGACCGCGACAGGGGGCAACAAACGATGATGTTCCGCAAGATAATGCGGCAATCGATCATCCGTCCGCTCATTCTGCTTTAGCGGTATCCCCTCGATCTCTGAATAATCACGAAACTTATCAGTGTTGATGTGCTGCTTGTAGTTCGGCAAACCGATATGATGAGCGAACGCAACCACCGCGGCCTCACCTGCCTTCTGGCCCAGCAGGTAAGCCGACCCCGCATCCCAGTGCTTGAAGCCACGATTGGTCCGGCGGTTGTGGCGCAGTACATCCTGAAACAGGTCGTCCAGCTTGCCGAGGTCATGGTATGCGGCAGCCGCCTCCACGACCGCCAGAAAGGTCTCCCTCCACCTTGGTGAAAACACCGCTGCCCTGTCGGTAAAACACCGGGCAAGGTGGAGCACGTTCGCCACATGCTCACGATAGGTCTGTTCTGGCGAGCCGTCGCGTGCGCTATGGGCCAGCGGTTCGTGATTATCGCGGCTTCCAGTCATAGGGCGTAGTCGTGGTAATCACCACACTCACCAAACTTAATTCCGCTGCCAGGGCGCACCGGCAGGTCCTTAACCCTGTCCCAAGTGGGCAACTCGCCGTAATCGGCGAGCGACTCGGAAGGCTTGTCCGAATTCTGAGCTTTTTTCGGTGTCAAGGCGTCAATCAACGCAAAATCAGAAACTGAGCCGGCACGGTTTTTATGCGTAAGCGTATGGGCATGGATCACCTCGACCATTGAACGGACGACCGACCGGGTAGCAGTGTAGGTGTGCTTAAGCAAGTGGAGCATCAAGTCCACGTCCTGTTTTGTGCACCCGGTCTTATGCGCGAGGTTCGGATTAACGAAGAACGGCACAACATACAAGCCGTGCTTCACGACACGGAAACCCATTGGAGCCATGCCACGATCCTTCCCGGCCTGCACGCCGGATTTACTGGTCCAAGTCGAAAACTCGATGTCGATAGGAGCAATAGACACTCCAACACCGAAATGGGCCACACCGGTCCGGATGGTATCCGCGCCACCCCCCTCGAGGAAGGTGTTACCAAACAAACGACCATCCCAATAGGCATTGATAAAAGCTTGTCCAAGTTTTCCATTGCTTGGCTTCATTTTCTCCTTGATCTCGTCTCGATTGCGCCCGCGGCTTTCCAAAATTTCGAAACGGCCTTCATCAAGCCCCAAGGCCTCTTTCGCCTGCCCCCACACGACCCCCTCTTTTTCAAGAACTAAATCGCGGAGCTTTCGCTTCACGGAGACAGGCGAGATTTCGCCTTTGCCGTCGGGACGTTGGCGCGGCGAGCTTTCGCGTTCCGGATCGCCATTGGGGTTGGATTTGCGGACTTCCAAAATTAGAAGCCCTGTGACACGGGGAACCAGATTGTTACCTTCGCCAGCGTTCATGAATCGACTCCTTAGTATTCGATACTCATTGTTTCGAGGTTTCATTTTTCGGGTGGTCAGCCAAATAGCCGAGCAGAAGCTTGGCTTTGTCGACGTCGGACATTCGTGGGGGCAGGTCATCCAGCCGGATGACGGCAGTGCAGGAGGCTATTTCGGCAAGGAAATATTTCACCAAACCAACGCCCGCGTCCGGATCGTTGCTCTGAAAAGTCCGTGCCCACGCTTGATAGGGCGCCAGCCGCTCCGCCAATCTCGCCAACGCAAAAATCGGCTGTTCAAGCGCCGTACTAAATAGGGCGTTGCCGAGTAGCTGCGAAGGCGATTCGCCCTTTCGCACATGCCTGCAGTACTGCTGATGGAGGCTGTCCGCCAAGGCAAGCAGCCGCCCAACTTGCGTGATGGGTTCTCGCATAAAGTGCTCCTTGTGATGTCCAAGTCCACGCAGGAGAATGCCGAAAAGGGCGACGGATTTGACCGCCTGCCAGCGGACAGTGTCGCTCAAAATTTTCCAATCGCGGGTTGTTTTTGCCGCACCAAGCGCGATAAGCACCGCGCGCATCCGACCCACGAGCAAACCCAAGGCAAACTGAACTTTCCGTCTCGCCAGCGGGGAATCCGAGAGAAACACATCGTAGGCATCGGAGACTGAAATCGCCCGTTGGTGGTTGGCGCTGAAACCGCTCTTGGCATCCGCGCTCCACACGCGGTTGGCGACCGACGCCAACTCCAAGGGACAAGGCGCAGTATGCGAGCGGAAAACGGACTGTTTCGTATTCTTATCATAGAACCAAACTGAAACCGCCGGCGCATTTCTCGCACCAGCTTCCCAATCCCGCGCCGCCTGGATAACATCGCGCGCGCGAAAGGTGCGATTAAGGCTAATTTGTTTCTTGGCTTTATCGATCGGACAGAGTGACAACAGCCGGACATTGAGATCTGGATTTACCGCCGCCCTTCCCTCGAGCATTTCCAACACGGGCTGCGCAATTGCCTCGAAATCTGCGTCAGAGAAAGATTTCGCTTCGCCACCGAACATCTCGGCCAACGCCGCGCGGTCTTCTGGTTCGCCTTCCAAATATGCGATCAGCAGATCGCGCTTGTCCGGCAGTGCGCTGGGGATCGCTCGGCAGGTGATCCCGCGCTTTTCCTCGCTGGCGAGGTAAAGCAGCGCGTCGCTCATCTTTTGCACAAGAGCCCTGGACACAGGAAACGCCTGCGACCCCTTGAGCTGATACCGCCGCAATGCCTGCACTTCGTTTGTGTTTACCGAGAACAGCTTGATATTACCAAGTTCTGCCACCTTCGGCCCAATGGGAAACTTATCCTGTAAGACCGCCTTCTCCCCGAATGCGCCCTCAGTAAAAAACGTCCTATCAGTCGCACTCCCATTGCCTTTGGGTTGAATTTTAAACAAAACCTCGTTAAGCAGCACGCTTGTTTTGGCGTGCGCGACCCGCCAATAGTTTGTATCCGGTGACGCCAAATCGAGGTAGATCGGTTGATTGGCGTTTTTGTCTTGCTTGCCCTTTTCTTGCCAGTAGCCGTCTGAGCCAATTTCGCTTGCGCGTTTTTTCCAGTCGAGCATTCCGAACAGAATGTCTTGGAACAACAAGATCGTTTGGCGTCCAAAATTACCGTTCGGACTTACGATTAATGCTGCAAGGCCTTCGGCGAAAGAGGCCAGCGATGGCTTTGAGTTGCGAACTGCCCTGATGAGGGCCTTGAAATTTTTCAGCCCGCCCAGATCGCTAGGTAATTCCCTGTCGAGTTTCTCCGGCAGTTCGCAACAAGATCGCTGAAACTGTTTTCCCTGGCTTGGGGAGAACGATTGCGGCTTGGACAGGTCGAACAGGGCCCGGACCGCCCCAGCAAGTTCAGGGACGCCGGCCTTCTTGTTCTTCCCAAGCTCCATGAGTTTCTCAATTGCTCCCGCCAGTTCCGTCGCGGCCACGCCATCAATCCGTCTCAGTGGCGTTGGGATATTGAATCCCGGAAAACTCGAACCTGCTGAGCGGTGTTCGACACGATACAAAGTGGCGGCGGTTTCACCGGATAGGACTTCGGCGCGCGAGGGCTTGCCATCAGCATCCAGAGCCACCACCAGCAAATCTTTGTTCTTGCTCATCGGACTGATGCTCGCGTGTCGCGACGGCGGTACGATTCCGAGCCGCTCAAGGGAATCCACGATCTGTGAAAGTTCGTTAAGCGTAAACGAGAACTCCTTTCTTAACGCGCAAATCGGGATGATTGTGTTTGTTGAAGAACGAAGGTTTCAGTTTGCCACCCTGCATCTCATCGAACACCATTCGCAGCATCGTCGGCAGGTCATGGTTTTCGTTCTCGTAAACCCGAGTCCCTGGGCGGAACGGGCCAACGTAATCGGGAGCGAATTCCTTCCATCCCAGGCAGGGGGTGTAAAACCATTGGCCCCGCTCCAGAACCCGGTTGAAAGCGTCGTGATAGGCATGCGGGGGCCAAGTGGTGGTAGGGTGGTGCCCGGCAAACTCAGCCCGTGCGTAGAGCCGATAACAGACATTCACCAATACCACCGTATAAAACTGGAAAGACGCGCCCTCGGCTATCGCATCGCTCGCCCGAAGCGGCCCACCATAGTTTGTAGTGTAGCGATGGAATTGCACCGGGGCACAAATCTCAACCCTTGTTGGCCGGACGTTCACTGATTGCCAACGGAGTATGGACTCGAAGATGCCCTTGACGGCACTGAGCGTCGGCGCAACATAGGAAACGGGTGACGAGCCGGTATCCGGGCGCGTCCACATCGCGGTCGGTCCGGAAATTTCGAGGCAGACCTCATAACTTTTGCTCATGCAGTCCCCCGAGACTTCCCGAGATCATGCAGGACGCCCGGGGCGTAAGCCGCCTCGGCAAGCTCCTCGCCTCCCAGCCGGCCTTCTTCGGCAAACTGTCGGGCCAGCTTCGCGACGTTGAGCAAATGCTCGCGCAGCGGCTGCCAATGCGCCTGATCCGGCGTGCCGTTGGTATGGGCGAAATATTCCCCGGCCCCCATGCTGCGTTTCCCACGGTGCGCCGTTCGGTTTTCAGTGTATTGATTACCACCGTAATCTTACCCTCCCCCCTGCGCTGTTGCAAGTAAAAATCCAAACCAAGCCTTGCGACGATGGCTCGGTTTCCGCCAATAACCGGACCACCCAGGCGGGGGCGGATTATCGACAAGCGGGGCCAGGCCGCTGGGCCTGAGGGGGCGTGGGGCGTGAGCCATGCGGATACCTCCGGAAGATCCCGCCCGCGCTGCGGCGGCGCAACCGGCCGCCGGCGTGAGCTGGAGATCCGCGGCGACAGGCGTCGAACCGACCGGAACGCGGCCAACCCGGAAAATATCGGGTTGGTGAAGGCGGGCGGCGGCACCAAGCAGGAACGCGGAAGGACTCATGCGATCGCCGGCGACACCCCGGCGCCCGCTCCAACCGCGGGCACGACCTCCTGGCCGGGGCTGGCCCGCCGGTTCGACGGCACCTCGGCGTGGGTCCGCCGGGGCGACTCCTCGACCGGTTACGGATTCATGCCGCGTTCCCGCTTGCCGGGCCGGCCCCCTTTTCCGGCGGGGGCCGGGCGCGGCCCTGGGTGGATAAAGGGAGGGGGAGACACAATAGTATCTAAATATGTACATGTCTGGTTATATCTAGTTCGGCGCCGGGGGCGGCGCGGCGTTGCGCTCCGGCCCGGCTGGCATCGCCGGCGTCGGCCCAACCCGCGGCCTCGGAAGTGGAATATGGGCGCGCGCAGCCCGGCGGCGCGGTTACCGGGAGATGGGTGGACCAGGAAAATAGGGTTGTGGGTTGACAGAGAAGAAATGGAGATCGAAAATTGTAGACAAATTCAGGATGAGGTGGCGCATGGCGGAAGAGCGCATCGAAATAATTCGCGGCGATATCACCGCGCTGCGGGTGGATGCGATTGTGAATGCAGCCAATACAAGTTTACTCGGTGGAGGCGGGGTGGACGGGGCGATTCACCGGGCCGCCGGGCCGGAGCTTCTGGCTTTTTGTCGAAAGCTGGGCGGGTGCCGGACGGGGCAGGCGAAGGTGACACCCGGATTTAAACTGCCGGCGCGCTGGATCATTCATGCCGTTGGGCCGGTGTGGCGCGACGGCAGGCACGGCGAACCGGAATTGCTGGCATCCTGCTACCACCGTGCTCTGGAGCTGGCGGTCGAAAACTCCGTGCGGTCGATCGCGTTTCCAGCAATCAGTTGCGGTGTGTACGGCTATCCTATCGAGCAGGCGGCGCGGGTGGCGGTGGGGGCCATCGCATCTTTTCTGGGGGGAGACAAGAGCCTTGAACGGGTCCTGCTGGTATGTTTTAGTGCGGACATTGCGTGTGCGTACGAGGCGGCGCTGGCGGAGTCGCGTGGGGCAAGGCGTAAACAGGTCTGAAACGTTAACCAAAAAATACGCGCAGCGAACAGAACGTTTTCGATGAGGGCTGGGATCCAGGGTGGCGCCGCTCCATGCCTCGGCTCTGACGGTGGGCGGCCCGGCGCTCTAGCCCGGCTTGGGCGGGTTGGTTTGGAGGCTGCGCTCCGCCCCGGCTTGGTTGGGTTGGCCTGGGGCGTGGCTGCGCCCTGCCACGGTTTGGGGAGATTGAATGTAGCCGAGAACTGGAATTGCTTGACAGGAATAGGTTGTGCGCCGAGAATGTTCCACGTGGAACATTCATCCGAACTTGGAGGACCTGTCATGTCCGCAAATCCACGGTCGCGTCTGGGCAGAGGCCTAAGTTCTCTGATACCAACGGAAATGGTACCGGAGCGCCAAGATATCGAGGCTAAAGAACAGGATGCAGCCACAGCGCATGTCGGGCCGAGCCCAACACCGCCGCGAATTGATGTTCGGGAGATTGCGATCGAGCACATCGATGAAAACCCAGATCAGCCGAGGGATACCATCGATGCCACGGCACTGAAGGAGCTGGCGGATTCGATTCGCATTCACGGTGTCTTGCAGCCCGTTTTACTTAAACCGAACGATGGCCGTTACACATTAGTATCCGGGCACCGCCGGCTTCGAGCGGCGAAGTTGGCGGCGATGGCGGTGATTCCCGCGATCGTGCGTACCGACAGCACCGTGGAAAACCAGGTGGAGTGGGCTTTAATTGAGAATATCCAACGGAAAGATTTAAATCCCATGGAGCGGGCCAGGGCTTACCGCAACTACATTGACCGATTCCATCTAACCCATGCCCAGGCGGCCGAGCGCTTAGGCGAAGAGCGGGCCACGGTGAGCAATTTCCTGCGATTGCTTGAATTATGTACATATGTACAACAATCGCTATCCAGCGGCGCCCTTTCGGCCGGGCACGCCAAAGTCCTGGCCGGGGTGGAGGATCCGGCCCGGCAGGAAAGGCTGGCCCGGCGGGCCGTGGAAAGCGGCGCCAGCGTCCGCCAGCTGGAGGAAATGGCGCGGGCCAATCTGCCCCCCGCCGGCGGCGCGGCGGCGGGGGCCG
>JAKASH010000047.1 GCA_021828225.1 Acidobacteriota bacterium
TGCGGAAACATGCTCGCCCAACCGTCAACTACCTTTCCAAAGAAGAGTTGGCTGTGATCCTGGCGCATCCAGACCTCCGAACGCCAAAGGGGCGAAGAGATGCAGTTTTGTTGAGCGTCCTCTACGACACGGGAGCGCGCGTCCAGGAGTTGGTCGATCTTTCCGTCGGAGACGTGCGTTTGGATCCACCTGCACAGCTGCGCCTTCTGGGAAAGGGGCGCAAAATGCGCGCTGTGCCTTTGATGGGAAACACGGTTCAGCTTCTACGCAGTCACATGCAGGAAAACCAACAGGATCGTCCCGAACAGTTCGACAAGCCTCTTTTCCACAACACGCGCCACGAGCGATTGACGCGTTCGGGAATCCGCTACATCCTTCACAAATACGTCCTCCTGGCACGAAACAAGTGTCCGAGTTTAAACCGAACCGTAAGTCCGCACACGGTGAGGCACACGAAGGGTATGCACCTATTGCAGAGCGGAGTCTCGCTCGACATGATCCGTGACTTCCTCGGGCATGCTGATGCTAAAACGACTCAGATCTACGCGAGGGCAAATCTGGAGATGAAACGAAAGGCACTTGAAAAAATCAGTGAGCCTTCGTCAGTCCAGAAGATCCCCTGCTGGCAGCAGAACAAGGACCTTCTTGACTGGCTCCATTCCTTGTAACTCCTGCGAAGGACATGCGCGCATGGCAAGACTGACCCGACCTCCGCCAACCAAATCGAAGACATTATGCTGAGTCCGGCCACGTGCGGGCATTGATAACCAGCGACTTAGGACACCAGCTGCACATATCTACTTTCGGCAGATAGTAGATATTGGTTGTGTCGAGGCTGGCATGTCCAAGCCAGTCACGAATCACCGTGACGTCGACGCCTGCTGCTACTAATGAAATCGCAGTCGCGTGGCGAAATTTGTGAGGAGAGACTCGCTTGCCGGCCAGGGAGGGAACCTTCTGGGCCGCGGCTGCCACGTATTGCTTCAACTTGAAGCGAACGCCAGACGCTCCCAGGGGGGCCCCATAGCGGTTCACGAAGATGCGTTCATCGTCTCGTCGAGGCTTTCGTTTCAAAAAGGCCTTTAGCAGTTCGATCGTCTCCGGCCAGAGCGGACAGATTCGTTCTTTTCGCCTTTTACCGAGCAGCCGCACGTGGAACGGCGACTCCAAACGAAGGGCTTGGGGCGTGAGGTCCAATGCCTCCTGGATGCGAGCGCCGCTGTTGAAAAGCAACGCCAACAGGACGTGATCGCGTTGGCCTTCGAGCTTCGAGCGATTCGGTTGGGCGAGAATGGCAGTGATCTCGTCCTCGTCCAGGTCATGAACCTCCGGTCTGGGTGCTTGTTTGGTAGGAATGCGCAGCACGGCGGCGCACTGCGCTGCCGCCAGAGGTTCGCGATCAGCTACGAAGCTGAAAAAGCTGTGTAGCGCACTTAATCGGCAGTTCCGGGTTCCAATCGAAGACTTGCGGGCTTGTTCAAGGTGCTGCAGGAACGCGAGAACTTCGACTTCCGTGAGGTCGCTTAGACCCAGCTTTGCAACCGGCTTGGTCTTCTGTGCAGCCACGAACCGGAGAAACAGCCGCCAACTGTCTCGGTACGACACCACAGTGTGATGGGAGACATTGCGTTGCTGTTCCAGCCACTCGTGAAAGAAGGTGTGCAGGAGCTGAGGAAACGGAGTGGGCTTCATGTGTTTGGTCCTTCTGCCCAAGCTCGGAGGACTTGGGCTCCACGTATACGGAATCGCTCACTGGCTTGCTGGAGCAGTTCTTGGATGATGGTGAGATAGGCGAGGGTGGAGTTGATGTCCTTGTGGCCGAGATAGGTGGCAAGGTAAGGGAGACGCGATTGGGGGTTGATCCCTTCGCGGTACCAGGCGAGCAGGCGGTTCAGGACGAAGGCGTGCCGTAGGTCGTGAATGCGCGCTCCCGTGCGTCCTGACGCTGGTTTCAACCCTGCGCGCCGCAGGATGCGGACCAGCAGTTGCCGGGTCGTCGAGTACGAGTAACGGCCGGATCGACGCGAATGCCAGAACAGTGCGGTATCCGGGCTGGTCGGCGCCCCCGCCTGTTGGCGCGCTTTCAGGTATGACTGAAGTGCAGCAACAACGCTCCTGGAGAGTGGCAGGCGCCGCGACTTAAAGAATTTGGTGCTCCGGATATCGATGCCATCGCACACATCGAGATCGCCCACATTCAAACGCACGATTTCGCCGATGCGGAGACCGGAGCAGTAGGCCAGTACCAGCATCCTGTAGGCGGTATGTGGTCGCAATGGGGATGGTGGAGATGGAAGGCTGAGTGCTGTCGCCAATAAGCATTGGATCTCTCGTTCGTTGAAGATATACGGACGGCGGTGCCGTTGGTGCGCCTCCTGTTTGATCCGTTTCTCCCAGGGGATCTTCTGGGTGGTTGGATCTTTGCGAGACAGCGCCCTGGAAAGCGATCTGGCCGTCAGGTGACACTCCAGGATCTGCTGCGGGCCGGATCGTGTGCTGGCCCATTCTCGAATCACGACCCTCAAGGGCTGACCAGAGAGGTCGGGGCGTCCCAGGAGGAATCGATCCAACCTTAGGATGGGTAGTCCGTCTTGCTTTGGTGAATCCGAATGACCTCTTGGTGCCAATCAATATCTTGCAGGCGAAGAGCCGTGATCTCTCCCGCCCGCATGCCGTACCTGGAAAGCAGCATCAGGATCGCATAATCGCGGATCCCTTTCCGGGTGCGGTCCCGTTCCGTCACGGCCAGGACCTTCGCCACATCTTCAGCCCGAAGGGCGGGCAAGTCGCTCATCCACCTTGCATATTCTCCACAGATTTTCTCTCGCAACACATCCGCAGGTGTGACGGCAACCGATAGGGGTGGCCACTGCCCATGAACCAAGCGCAAGAGCATGTGGACGCTACTGGTCTGCACTGGCCGCCATCCTCTGTAGTCGGGTGAGTGACCATGGCGTCTGCGGTATCCGCGCTCTGCTCGTTGTAGATAGTGCTCGACGTGTGCTGGGGTAGCAGCATCAACCTCAGTGTGCTGCTTCGCGAGGAAGTCCAGAAAATGGCGGGCAACTACAACGCACCTTTGAGAAGTCCTTGCGGCGTAACATTCCTCCGCCAAGTGGTCTCTTAGTTTTGAAAGCCACTTCTCGTAGCTGGTACATGGATCTGACATGTGTGCCTCCAGGGTTGAGAACCCAGAGTCGCACGTGTCCCGTTATGGCGAGATGACAGTGCCATGAACATTCTGTTAATTGCGCCGGAAGGATCTCCTTCTCATTATTGGTTGCTCACCTTTAATCTGGATCATGACCTCCTGCTCCAGAAACTCCTGGCCAGCGCCACCCAGTCGACCGCTTGAGGGCTCGTGACCTGAATCTTCATCTTCAGCCCCTGCGCGTTTTCCAGCTCGATGGTGCAGGGTGAAAGGGCGGGCGGCACCAGTTCGACAAACGTCGCTCAGGCCTGCTGGGGACGCGCCGGGCCCCGGGCTCCCTCAACGCGCTTCTTTAGCGCCGTATAGTTCAGCCGCAGTAATTGAGCGGCTTGGTTCACGCCCTGTTCCCGGGCCATGGCTACGGCCAGGGTCCACAGCGTTTCGGGGATGGGCGAAACACGCGGGCGAGTCTCGCGCCACCGCTCGAACTGCTGGTGCGCTTGCTCCAGCGTCGTCGGAACGGCGGGGATGTTCTGGGTAGTCATCAGTCTCCTCCGGGCCCTGATTGGGCCACAGACTGACGATACCCACTTCACTCAGCTCAAGTCACACACGCTTCCCGAAAGCTCACAGTATATCAAGGGGCGATCATCGCGGCGGTTGCAAGAGGGGCTTCCGCACTTGCGGAAGCGATGTTGGAGGACACATCTGTATGCGCGCGGGCACTTCAGCGCGGGGCGGGTGGACGTGAAGCCTCCAAGTGCTTCTGCTGATTCTGGAGCTGCGCGGCCTGTAATTTTTGAGTTTCGGCGAATTCACGTTGCGCGTCGGCGCGGTTGCCGAGCCGCAGATAGGCTTGTCCCAGTTGGTAGTGGTAATCTGCTTTATTGGGTGCGAGCGCCACAGCTTTCAGGTAATAGGTGACCGCCGCCTTGTACTTTCCTTGCGTGAAGTAGGCCTTCCCCATGCCGGCGAGCGATGCTGGCAGCTTGGAGTTTCTGGCGAGAGCCTCCCGAAACATCAGGATCGCGTGCGCGGGGTTGTTCAAGTCAAGATCGACAACACCGAGCTTCTGGTAACTCCACGGAGGTTTTGGGTCAATTGCGATTTCCGCATCGAACTCTCGGACAGCTTGTTGCAGGTTTCCAAGTCGGACATCGGTGACGCCCAGGTAGTAATGCGCCTCGGGCAGCTTGGGATCGCCTGCCACGGCCTTTTCCAGTTCGCGGCGCGCCGGTTGGTTCCAGAAGAGCCCCTCGTAGGCTCTTCCGAGTAGAAAATGGAAATGAGGACTGTTTCCTCCCACTTCCACCAGGCGTGAGAAGATTTTGTTGCATTCCTGTGTGCGCTTTAGCTTTCCGTAAGAAATCCCTATCACGAACAAATAATCTAGATTCTTATTTTCCTGGTTCCAGAGTGGCTTAAGTGCTTCCACGGTTTGTGCGTACTGGTTCAGCATGAAATGGCACAGCCCCTCTAAATACGCGGCCTGCAAGTTTTGAGGATCCGTCCGCAGCACCGCTGTGAATTCAGGCAGCGCCTTCCGGAAATCCATCTTCTGATAGTAAGCCAGCCCAAGGTCCAGATTGATGCCCGCAAGTCCTGGAGCGAGATTCCTCGCAGTCTGGAAATAACGGATTGCTTCTTCGGACCGGTGTGTTCGCAGGCAAACCACGCCGAGATCGCAATACGCCGGTACCAAATTGGGCTGAACCTTCAAAACCTTCCGGAAGCCGGCTTCCGCCTGTTCATATCGGCCCTCACGCAAGGCTTGTTCTGCCTGTTTGAAAATAACGCTTGGCGCCATGGAGTTTTCTGCGGATCGGGAAGCCCTGCTGCTAGACACGGGACTGGCACCTTGGCTTCCGGCTCGGAAAGCAGCAGCCGCATTCCCTTTTTGCCAGGAATCAATGACCTTCGCTTCGTGGCCCATTAGTTCGGCCAAATCCTCCTCCCCTGCATATGAATAGCCCTTGAAGTTCTTGATGCCGTCGTTATTTGTGACAGGTGCAAGGCTATGCATAGTTTTGGCGGGGCTATGGGTCGTTTCGCAAAGCGAGGGCAACAGTGGAGGAACAGCGCAAGCAATCGTGAGGGCCAGGACGAAGATTTTCATAACACCTTGTTCGAACCAATTATATTACTTCCCGGCAGCGCAAAGCACAGGCATTTGATAGGACGTTCTGGCTTGTGGCATAATCCAGCGTGGAATTCTGAAAAGGCGTCGGGATGAGCGGGCTTTGCAAATGAAGATTCCCCGGGGATTTTTACTAGGGGTGGGGCTGGGCTTTACGCTAGTCGTTAGCCTGGGCAGTGTTCGTTTGTGGTGCCAAACCGCGGCGCATGAATCCCCAAGCCAGCAGGTTTCTTCATCCGGGTCTTCCAAGGCTATCGCTGCGCAAGCTCGGCAAGCCTTCGTAACCGGCAATTACCAGAAAGCGATAGAGCTTTATAGAGAACTGGTCAAGGCGGCCCCCGGCGTGGCTGAAATTCATTCTAATCTCGCCGTCGCGTACTACGTTTCCGGACGATTCGATGACGCGGCGCGCGAAGCCCGAATTGCACTTAAGCTCAAGCCCACGCTTCTAAACGCGCATTACTTTCTTGGCGCCAGCCTTGCCGAGAGCGGATATTGCCGGGAGGCCCTGCCCTACCTGGAAAAGGACTTCCCGCGCGTCAAAGATCCTAAATTGAAACTCGTCATCGGGACCAATGCGCTTCGGTGTTTTATGGCCCTGAACCACGTGAACAAGGCAATCGACTACGATCAGATTCTCACCCGCGAGTTTCCAGACGATCCTGAGATCCTCTACCTCACCACGCACATGTTTTCCGATCTTTCAACGCAGGCGTCGCAGCGCCTGCTGGCAACTTCCCCGGGCTCATATCAGGTCCAGCGTCTGAATGCCGAAGTGCTGGAACTTCAGGGGAAACCACAGGAAGCCATCGCTGAGTACCGCAAGGTCTTGAGTCTCGACCCGCGTGTGCCGGGCATTCATTATGAAATCGGCACGATCCTGCTGCAGCAGAGTCACCAGTTAGCGACTTTGCATGAGGCAAAGAAGGAGTTTGAGGCCGAATTGCAAATCGATCCCGGGAACGCCCGGGCGGAGTATCAACTGGGAGAGATCGCCAGTACAGTTCGCGACTGGAACGACGCCATTGCGCATCTGGAGAACGCGGTGAAGTTGGACCCTCAGATGGTGCCGGCGCTGGTCAGCCTGGGAGAGGCCTATGCGGCCGCAGGCCGGGTCAAGGATGCTGTTGCCCCACTCGAACGCGCAACGGAACTCGATCCCGATAATGCCGATGCTCATTACCGGTTGTCCTTCGTGTATCGTCGTCTGGGTCGCAACCGGGATGCGAATCAGCAACTCGCGGCTTACAAGAAAGCCTATGAAATACTCCTTAAATACAAACAGAGAATTCGCACGGGAGTAGTGGGGGACGTCACGAAATCAGAAGCCGGCACTGCAGATCACTAGTGCCAGAATATTTCTGGGCTCCATGCGCTGATCCTGCAATCCCATGGACAGAAGAAGTTTTTTCAGATCACTTTTGCCAGCCGGAGCTGTCCTCTGGCCTCTCACGAAGTTGCACGCTCAGGGCATGGCTTCGCGTGGCGTCCTTCCTGCACCGCGTCCGAAATTTTCAGGACGCCCATGGCCCGTAACCTTTACCGACGTCGCCCCCCAGGCGAATCTCACGATTCCGGTGGTTTATGGAGAAGAATATGTAAAGCACTACATCTTTGAGGCGAACGGGCCGGGCATCGCATTCTATGACTACGATAACGACGGCTGGCTTGATGCTTTTGTTCCGAGCGGGACCCAGAGCACATTTTCGCCCGGTCAGCCTTCTCCAACAAACCACCTTTACCATAACAATCGTGACGGAACGTTTACCGACGTCACGGAAAAAGCCGGCCTGACGCGCACAGGCTGGTGCTATGGCGTTTGCATTGGCGACTACGACAACGACGGATATGACGACCTCTTCCTGACTTACTACGGCAAGAACGTTCTGTACCACAACAACGGTGATGGAACGTTCACTGACGTCACGCAGAAGGCCGGGCTTGGGCAGGCGCGAACACGGTTTTCCACCGGCTGTACTTTCATCGATTATGACCGTGATGGGCATCTGGACCTCTTCGCTTCCCGCTACATCGACTATGATTTCGAAAAAGGTCCGGTGGGCGGAAAGAGCCAGGCTTGCAAATTCGAAGGCGTGCCCGTCGCCTGCGGCCCGCTGGGCTTACCCAAGGAAACCTTATCGCTTTACCACAACAACGGTAATGGGACGTTTACCGAAGTTACCGAAAAAGCGGGCATCGCCATGGGGGAACGGCGCTACGGGCTTACGGCGGTAACGTTCGATTACAACAATGACGGCTGGCCCGACATCTTCGTCGCCTGCGATTCCACTCCCAATCTTCTTTTTCGTAACAACCACGACGGGACCTTTACAGAAGTGGGGATGGAAGCGGGTTGTGCGGTGAACAGTGATGGCCAGGTCCAGTCCGGGATGGGCGTAGCGGTGGGCGACTACGACGAAGATGGCTACCTCGATCTGTTTCTTCCGCACTTTAGCGGCGACACGCCGATTCTTTATCACAACATCGGCGGGAAATATTTTGACGACGCCACCTATGCGGCCGGCCTTGCGGTCAATACACAATACGTCTGCTGGGGCGTCGGCTTTGCCGACTTGGACAACGATGGGTGGCTCGACATCTTTCACGTAACCGGGAGCGTCTACCCTGAGGTTCAGAAGGTGCATCCGGACTACAAGTTCAAGACGCAACGGGTAGTCTACCGCAATCTCGGCAACGGCGATTTCGAGGAGGTTTCAAGCCTGAGTGGACTGGCGGTCATGCGGCCCCATTCGAGCCGGGGCTGCGCTTTTGGCGATTTCAATAATGATGGCAGCCTGGACGTGCTGATTCTCAACCTCAGCGAGGCGCCCTCCCTTCTCCGCAACAACAATACGAGTGACAATCACTGGCTGGTTGTAAAGGCCATCGGCACGCGCTCGAACCGCTCCGCCATCGGTGCCCGGATCATTGTTACGGCGAACGGCCACCGGCAGATTCGGGAAGTTCTGAGCGGTTCCAGTTACATTTCTCAAAGCGACTTTCGGCAGCACTTCGGCCTTGGAAAAGCCCACAAGGCCGACTCAGTTGAAGTCCACTGGCCAAGCGGCCACTTCGACCGCCTGTCAGGCGTCGATGCCGACCAGTTCATCGTTATCCGGGAAGGAGAAGGGATTGTTCGATCATGACGAATGGCTTTCCCTTATCTGTGTGGGAGACGGATGTGCCTCTACCGCTGACTCGTTGCTCCAATCATCGATGAAAGGTGGTTTCGGAAGAAAGGACACCGGCGGCTTTCATCTGAATCATGACGGTCCGGATTTTTGGAGCGAAGCGGCGTTTCGGCCTCACCCGCAGGTAAGCCTTCGTTTCATCATAAGCTTCGTCGAACTTGGATTCCTTAAGGTAAACATCCGCTAGTTTGACATACAGAATCGGGGGAGGCGTCTTATCCAGCGAGGACACCTCGCGAAATTCCTTCTCGGCATCCTCGTAATCCTTCATTCCGTATCGGGCTACGCCCATCTGATAATGGAACTGCCACGAGTCTAGCGAATGTGAGAGTCCCTGCTGAAGAACGTGTACACTGTTTGCATATTGGTTCTCAGCGTTAAGCAACTCGGCTAATTCTTCGTAGGCATTCAGGAAAGAGCTGTCGCACTTGATCGCTTTCTTCAGCCTGGCCTTGGCATCTGAGAGATGCGCCTTCCTGACGATCAAGATCGTGGCAAGGTCAGTCTGTGCTCCGGAGTAACAGGGGTAATCTTGTGTTGCCTGCTCAAAATAACGTTGAGCCTGCAAAAAACGATGCGCCCTGAAGGCACGTTGTCCCTTCCGAAATTCCTTTTTTGCCCGGGGTGGGACCTTCAACTCTGCCACGGATGTCACATCTCCCTTGTTGAATTGGATTTTGTTCCTGGGAGTCAGGAAAACGTTAACGGTGAGATCGTCTGCAGAGTGTCTGAGGTTTGCTTCTCTCTCTGCTGTTTGAAATCCGCTCGCAGTAACCACCATCTGATAATCGAGTTTGTGCAAACCATCAAACTCATAATGGCCGTCGGAATCTACCGGCTGCACAGCCACCATCTGGCCTTGACTCGTTTCCAGGCGCACTGTTACGCCGAACGGGATTATCCCCCCGTCCTGTGTTTTCATCTGCCCACTGATTGACGCCATACCCTGGCAAACGACGGTGGAAACATGCCCGAAAACAATAGGAAAGACTACGAGCATGAAGACGACAACTTTGCTCCATGAAACAAATCGGAGTACCTGCATGGGTCGTCCTCGAATACGGAGTAAGTAAGCCTTCTTTCCCCTATGCTGAGGATACTACGCGGCCCATCGATTCGTGTTAAGGGGATGCGCCCAGCACCAATCCAAAACACACTATGGCTCTGTCGATATGGTTCGCGATTTTTGGAAAATGAGTTACCGTACAGGCACGCCTCTGATCCACCGGTGCAGACACCCCGGCCACACTGTCTGTGAGAGCGATTCATGTCCGCAGCAAACCTATAACGCCTGGATGCCGCTCTGCTACATCCGCGCAGGTACGGAGCCCGGAGCAATGTTCCAGCCGTTGACGGCCACGTAAGGCGTTGCGCCCTCTAAGGCGTCTTTCGAATAGCTGGCCGTGATCTCCCGTTCTTCTCCCGGCATCATTTCAAAGTAGTTGTCGTGCCACAGCACCGGAAGAATCTCGGCGCCGTGCTCGTTCCTGTTCACGCGAAGATGAATGAAGAAGGCAAGGTGCGAGGTCGGATTCCTGACCGTCACCCGAGTCACATCCCGATCGCCCTCCTCGTGCGTCGTTGCCTGAACGTTTAGCCGCACTTCGGGAAGGCTCTTCAGCCCCGTGAAGTCGGCATACGAACTGGTCGGCGTGTAATACCAGGTCGAGTGCTGCCAGTCCAGAACATCCGGCTTGGTGGAGAGCCAGTAGAAGTTCCTGCTCTCCACTTTTCCCGCCGAATCCTTCAGGGTCAGGCGGAGAAAATAGGTCGTCGAAAGGTCTTCCAGCTTGGGCACGTCAAAGATGCGCGTGCTGCTGTTCGGCCCGATGTTAACCGTCTCTTCCTTCGAAAACGCCTTCTTCAGATTGATGTCGTAAACCGCGGCGCTGACCTCAACCTTCTGATAAGGGTGCAGATGTGAGTTCACCACCACCACCGATTGGTCGTCATAGGAATACTGCACGTGGAGCGGTTCGCACGCTTTCTTGGTCCCGAAATAGCCCCCCGCCGGCCGCAGGTAGTAGTCGTAGAGGTGCCAGATCAGGCCCGGCCACGCCGTGTTCAGCATCCACTGGATGACACCTGTGGAAACGAACTCATTCCGGCGATAGCCCTCAAACATCGCACGCTCGCCCTCGTAAGTCATCAGTTGAGACTCCTCGGCGTATTCGTCAACGTTGGTGGGTTTGCCGTAGCGCGCATCCATCGCATTGTTGAAGACGGTCAGGTGCTGGAACTGTCCACCCCCGGCGTGGAAATTCCAGACCGGGTTGATCGGCCAGAGGTCCTTTTCCGGCATCATCATTTTCAGCGAGGACACGGGAGGCACGGCCGGGCCGGGGCTGATCTCCGTCGCGAAT
>JAKASH010000048.1 GCA_021828225.1 Acidobacteriota bacterium
CTTGCCAGGCATTGCAAGTTCCGCGGCAAGCATCAGTCCCTGGCCGCGGACCTGGCGAATGACGGGGAGTTCCTTCTGAAGATTCAACAACTGGGTTTTGAAATACGAGCCAACTTGGCGGATATGCTCCAGGAATTCCGGCCGCTCGAGAATTTCGAGGAATTTTAAGGCCAGGCGGCACTGCAGCGGGCCGCCGCCGAATGTCGTTCCGTGCATGCCCGGATGGAAGGCCTGGGCCACGTCTTCGCAGGCCAGAATGGCCGCCAGCGGTAATCCGCCGGCCAGAGGCTTTGCGACCAGAGCGATATCCGGTTTGAGGCCGAACCGCTGATAGGCAAAGAAGTTTCCGGTGCGCCCCAGCCCGCACTGGATCTCGTCGCAGATGAAGAGCGCAGCGTGCGTGCGGCACAGCTCCTGGCCAGCCTTCAGGAACTCCTCGTCAAGTTCGACCACGCCGCCCTCGCCCTGAATTACCTCGACCAGCAAGGCAGCGACGTCCGAGGAAAAGTTACTCTTGAGATGGCCGATGTCGTTCTGGCGGATGAACGTCACGCCTGGTGGCAGCGGCTCGAACGGTTTGCGGTATTTCTCCGGCCAGGTGGCGGCCAGAGCGCCCAGAGTGCGCCCGTGGAAAGAGTTCTCAATGGCCAGAATCCCGGTGCGCTCTGAGGAATGCTCGCGGCCGAAGGCCCGCGCCAGTTTCATGGCACCTTCGACGGCTTCGGTGCCGGTGTTCGCGAAGAACGCGCGGTCAAGCCCGGTGAGCCTCGCCAGTTTATCAGCCAGCGGGGCCTGAAAGCGATGGTAGATCAAGTTCGAGACATGGAGGAGATTTTCCGAGGGGTCGCGCAGCACGGCCATGATTTCCGGATTTGCGTGGCCGAGGGCATTAACCCCCAAGCCTCCCAGAAAATCGAGGTACTTCCTGCCCTTGTCGTCGTAAAGGTAGCAGCCCTCACCGTCGACTGCCAGAAAAGGCAGGCGCTTGTAAGTGGGAACCAGCCTCCGTTCTTCGAGTTCCGCTATTTCTTCGTAGTTCATTATGACTTTACAATCCTCGTTCCCACGCTTTCACGTTTGATGACCGTCCGCAGCAAAGAGTTTTGCGTGTCCGGGGAAATGATGTCGATTTCATGGACACCGTGCTGGATGGTTCGCGCACAGGAACGCAGCTTAGGAATCATTCCGTCGCGGACCGTCCCTTTCTGAATCAGGCTGCGGATGTCCTTTACCCGCACCAGAGGCAGCAACTGCCGTTCTGCGTCCCAGACGCCGCCGGACTCCGTGAGGTAGAGCAGCCGGTCGGCTCCAATGGCCGTTGCCAGCGCCGCCGCAAGATCGTCGGCGTTGATGTTCAGATATTCGCCCCCGGCACTAAGCCCCAGGCTCGCCACAACAGGAACGAACCCCTTTGAGAACGCCAGGTCAAGAATGGCGGTATTAATCTTTGTCGGACGGCCCACAAAACCCAGATCTTTCTTGGAGCCGTTCGCGGCAGCAACCAGCCTGCGCGCCATTACCAGCTTGCCGTCGCCGCCGCAGATCCCAAGAGCGGGCTGGCTTTGGGCTTCGATCTCTGCGACCCACTGCTTGTTGATGCTCCCTGCCAGAACCATTAAGGCAACGTCGCGGGTTTCAGCATCGGTAACCCGCAGACCGTTATGGAACTCTGTCTCGATTCCCAGGCGCTGGAGGGTCTGGGTCAGCGCCTTGCCTCCTCCGTGAACCACCACGACACGATGGCCGGCGCGGGACAGCTCAGCAATCTGCCGTGCCAGGTGGCGCCGCCGAACCTGTTCTTCCGCCGACTGCCCTCCGATCTTGACAACAATTTTCACGCCAGCGCCGTCTCCTCGGCAAAGCCGAACATCAGATTCATATTCTGGATGGCCTGCCCCGCAGCCCCTTTAACCAGGTTATCGAGCGCGGATACGATAATCATGCGTGTGCCGTCGCGATCAAGAGAGAAGCCAATGTCCGTGTAGTTGGTATGGACGACGGATTGAATTTCCGGCACCCCCGCGTCCAGCACGCGAACAAAGGATGCCTGAGAGTAAAAATCCCGGTAAAGTGCGGCGACCTCTTCATGTGAGCGGGGCATTGCAAGTCGAACATAAATGGTGCTCAGAATGCCGCGAGTGATCGGGAGCAGGTGAGGTGTGAAGGTAAAATCCTTTTCAGCAAGCTGGAGCGCTTGAAGCATCTCCGGCACGTGACGGTGGTTGAAAAGGCCATACGCCCGGCAATTCTCGTTGACTTCGACAAAGTGCAGCTTCTCGCTCAAGGAACGGCCCGCTCCGCTGGCGCCCGACTTGGAGTCGGAAATGATGCCCGCCGTGACGTCGATCCAGCCCTTCTGAAGTACCGGGGCGAGCGCTAGAATCACCGAAGTGGCGTAGCATCCGGGATTCGCGACCAGGCGCGCCCGGCCAATGCACTCGGCATTCAGTTCCGTCAGGCCGTAGACGGCTTCTTCCAGAGCCGCATGCACGTGGTGCTCGAAACCGTACCAGCGGGGATAGGCTGCCGGGTCCTTCAGCCGGAAAGCTCCGCCCAGGTCCACCACCCGAAGGTTGCGCTCCAGAAGCGAAGGCGTAATTTCGAGAGCCGTCTGGTGGGGAGTTGCCAAAAAGACCATGTCAACATCAGAAGGCGCCAGAGCGTCCAGCGAGAGCGGCTCGCAGGGAACGGTAAACTTTCCCCGAAGAGCAGGGTGAGAATGCTCAATCGGGAACTCTTTTTTCCCCTCGCGTCCGGAAGACATCAAACGGGAAACGCGAGCCTGCGGATGGCGCGCAAGGATGCGCAAGAGCTCCAGCCCCGCATAGCCCGTTGCTCCGGCAATTGCCACCCGGACAACCTTTGGGGAGCCTTCGTTTTTATCTGGAGCGCCTGAGATTTCAGCCTCGGTTATTGCCTTCACTTCTCCGCCCGATGAGAATATTTATGCATTAGACGCATAATTATGTTTCTACTTGATAAGGCGGGTCCTGTCAAGGGAAAATAGTGCCCGGCCGGGCGGGCGAGCCGGCTCTGTGAAAGGGGCTGAGGCTTTACAGGAACCACCGTTATGAAAATCGCAATTTCTGTCTCCGAAAAAGAAAAGGCCAAGGGGGCTGAGTCCCCTTATTTCAAGGCCCTGGTGGCTGGGGGAGCGGCACCTGAGGAAATTCAGATGGTCACAGCGGATGGCGAGGTCCGGGCATCGAGCGAGGATTTTGACGGGATTCTTCTTGCGGGCGGGGAAGATGTCGATCCCGATCTTTATGGTGAAAGGGTCAAGTACGAAAACGTCAAGATCAACCGGGCCCGGGACGACTTTGAAATGGCTCTGCTCGATGGCGGAATCCAATCGCACCTTCCGATTCTGGGCATCTGCCGGGGAATTCAGACGATCAATGTCCGGTTTGGCGGAACGCTCTATCAGGATTTGAAAAGCGACACGGCACTCGAACATGACCACAAACAGCAGGGCAGGCGAAGCGAGACCACCCACTCCATAACGGTGACCGACCCGGACTCCCTGCTGCACGGCATTTTTGCAGGTATTTGTCCGGTTAACAGCCTTCATCACCAGGCGGTCAAGCGCCTGGGCAGGGGATTGAAGGTCACGGCGCATTCAGAGGACGGCCTGGTTGAAGCCGTCGAGTTGGCGAGCGACTATCCGTTCTTCTTGGCCGTGCAGTGGCACCCTGAAGAGATGTTCGGCGAACACCCTGAGCAGCGCAGGATCTTTCAGCAATTCATAGCGCAGTGCCGGGAACGGGCAGGGAAGAGGGTGGCGGCCCGTTAGCGATTTTGCACAACTTCCCCGTGCTTGTTCAGATGAGGACCGAGAGTGTATCCCGATTTGCCAGATTATTTGCGTCCGGGACTGAAGCTTGTGTTCGTCGGATTTAATCCCGGCGAACGCTCTGCCAGGATTGGCCACTATTATGCCGGGCGTGGTAATCAGTTCTGGAAATTTCTCTTTGAGGCCGGACTGACGCCGGTCCATCTGAGCCCGGAAGAGGACCGTCGCATGCTGGAGTTCGGGTTCGGATTGACCGATCTCGTCAAACGCTGGTCGAAATCCAGCAGCAGCCTGCGGGCAGGGGATTTTCAGGAAGGCATTCCTGCGCTCAAGGCCAAACTCCGGCAAGCTGCTCCGGGTGCCATCGCATTTAATGGCAAAACAGGGTTTGAGAAGTTCCAGGGGAGCAAGGCGGATCTGGGACCGCAACAAAGCTTCTTTGGACGTTCACGGATTTTTGTCCTGCCCTCTACCAGCGGGCGCAATGGCAGTCTTTCCCGCTCCCAAAAGCTCCACTACTTTCGCCAGCTTAAAAGCTGGTTGGGGTGAAGCCCTCGGGGTGTCCGGGCGTCAAGGATCACCCCCTTTTCATTCAATGTCGCTTGAACCACTAGCCAGAGCCTGTTATCTCAGGCTATTCTTGCACTAACTAAATACTCGACCAAGTTGAGGGAACATGCCGGCCAAGATTTACTTCATGAAGGGCGATATCACCAATATGGAAGTTGACGCGATTGTCAACGCGGCCAACAACGATTTGAAGTTGGGAGCAGGAGTGGCCGGTGCCATCCGGCGCAAAGGCGGTCCGCGAATCCAGGAAGAATGCGACCGGATTGGCTCCATCCGCCTGGGCGAAGCCGCAGTGACTACGGCGGGCAATCTGAAGGCGTATTACGTGATTCACGCGGCCAGCATGCAGTTGGGCGGAGGAACCACTGCAGGGACGTTGCGGACCTCAACCCGAAGCAGCCTGCTCCGGGCCGAGGAAAAGGGTTTCAAGACGATTGCCTTTCCGGCCATCGGTACTGGGATTGCGGGCTTTCCGATGGAAGAGTGCGCGGAGATCATGATCGGCGAAGTCCTTGAACACCTCAGGTGGCGTACCAGCCTGGAGAAGATTTACTTTGTCCTCTTCGACGATGCGGCGCTCAAGACGTTTGAGGAGACTTACAAGAAACTCACCGCGCGCCCCTCGGCGGGCGGAGCAACTGAAGGGCAGTAAATATTCCCCAGAATGGTCTTCCGTGCGCAGGACTTTCGCTCCGTAGAGGTTCGCGTTGATCCTGATCAGACGAAGGTCTTGAGACGGCGAGCAATCGAGTGTTTCCGCCGGGATTTATCCTATGGATCGGTTCTGAGCTGTGTAGGGCTTCTTAATATACTGATTGGCCAACTCAAGGGCGTTGCCGGTATTGTCCTTCGTCTGCAAGGCTCGCTGGTATTCATTCAAGGCGCGGTCACGCTGCCCCGTAGCATCGAAGATCTCACCTAAAATCAGATGGGCCCAGACTTCGATCCATTTAGGCTGGAGGTTCCCATCCAGAGCGTTCCGCATCTCCTCTGCTGCGGCATTGTAATTGTGAAGCCGGAAATAAATCTGCCCTAGACGGAAGTGAGCCAGAGAATCGTTCTTATTCTGGTCGACGACCTTCTGATACTGCTTAACGGCTTCCAGGTAGGCCTGCTCGGCAACCAGTTGATCTCCTCGGGCGATTTCCACTTCGGTCCGGATTTTGTCTGTCCACTTGAGGATGTGGCTGCCCGGATCGACCTCCACGTGGGTTGGCCTGGTGACCGTATTGACAGTAAAGTCCGCTGTGGTTCCAACCATCTCGACACGGTCGTTAATAGGCCTGCGGCCCTCGGAGTGCACGCGAACATCCACGGGCATTCGAAAAATATCGAGATCCTGCTGGATCTTGCCAACCACCTGGTAATGATTTCCGACGCGATATATGGCCCAGGAATCCTTGAACTGCGGCACCCCGGTGGAACTCACCCACTGTGCGAAGAAGTACGTCAACTTCCGGTTGCTGGCTTCCTCTGCGACCTTCTCGAAATCCCGAGTGGTAACGGACTTCCACGCGTACTGTTGAACCACGTCCTGCAAGGCCTTGGTAAATGCCGCGTCGCCGATCACCCAGCGCAGCATGTTAAAAACCATGGCGCCCTTCTGCGCCACAATGGAATCGTATTGTGGCGTGAAGGGCTGGAGCGATCCAGCCTGGCTGATCGGCGCCGTCTCTTCGTGGGTGAGGGCTCCGATGGCGGTTGTGTGCATGAAGTCTTCGAAAGCGGCTTCGCCTTGCGACTGCTCGATGTAAAGTGCCGAGGAATACAGTGAGAGGCCATCATCGAGGAAGGCGTCGTCCGGCGTGGCAGGACTGAGGAGGCATCGCCACCATTGGCGCGAGATCTCATGGGCCAGCAGTTGCTCGTTTACAGGCTCAGAGAAGCCGCGTTTCGCAAGAGCCACGATGCCGGGTGAGGAATAGCCGCCGACGGTGTCATTTGCGATCTCTACCACGGCCAATTTGCCGTTCGGCAGTGGCCCAAACTTGCTGGAGAAGAAGCTCATGATTTTGGCTGCCGTGGCGCCGTAATCCGCAGCATAATTCTCGTCGCCAGGTTTCAGGTAGAGTGTTACGTCAGCGCCGAAAGCGGTTTCACGCTGGACGGAATACTTGCCGGCATAAACGGTGCCGGGGAATGACGTCTGGTCATACTCGAATGAATAAGTCGAATTGCCAGCCTGCTCGACCGGAGGGGAGGGAGTGCCCGAAGCAATCACCGTCTCGCCCGATGGCACCGTGATGTGCAGGGTTGCAGCGAAGCGATTGAGACCGGATCCGCTGACCGGAAACCAGCGCCCGGGATAGAGCAAATAGGAGCCCTCGGAACCCACGTAGGAAAGTTTAAGGCCGTCGACCGGACTCCCTTCCGCTGTTCCCAGTCCGCCTTTATAACTGACGGTGATTGACGAAGGCTGGCCTTCGGTGAGCGGGCTGGAAAGTGTGACCGAGAGATTCAGTCCGTCCTGCTGAAACGTGACATCGTTGCCTGTCGAATCGACCACCTTCTGGACTCTCAAAGCACTATCGAGTTGAAAACTGAGCTGGCTGATACTGGTCTGAGGCACGAAATCAATCATGGCGCTGGCGGTAAGAATATGGGTCGAGGGGTACAGTTGGGCGGTAATCTCGTACTTCTTGACAACAATTTGCGCGGGATCAGAGGCCAAAGCGCTTGAGAAGCTGGCAAGAAGAACCATGCCCAGGAAAACGATTGTTTTCTGGCGGCCCGCACTCCCGCCGAGGCGTGTCAGGGTGCCCATAATTCTGCGAAACAATGTGACCTGCTTCATAAGAGACTCAAGCCTTTCAATACACTAATGACAATCCATTTCCCGGAAGGACGTTTGAACAGACAATCTATCTATAAAGACCGTACACTCCGATGGCCCCAGACGTCAACTAACCCTAGTTCAGGGATGCTTTATTGCCTCTTTAGGGATGCCTTAGGTTCATTTACCTGACGTGTTATCGCATCGGCTGCCCGTTCGATAGCACCTCCCTGGCCCAGGCGCAACTTGACTCTTCGGAGATCCTCGACCATTTTTTCTCGGGCTTCGCCATCATCGAGCAACGAGTGCAGCCGAGACGCCAGATTGTCAGTATTAAAGTCACTTTGAATCAGTTCCGGCACTGCCGCATTACCCGCCAGCAGGTTGACCATGCTGTAGAACGGAACACGGATCATGACCCTGGCGCACATCGCGGTGAAGGCAGAAACACGGTACACGACAATCATCGGGCACTCTCGCAAAGTAGCCTCGATCGTTGCTGTTCCGCTGGCGACTACTGCAGCGTCGGCGTATTGCAGAGCTTCGTGGGTCGCATTGCTGAGCGTGCGCACTGGCGCCCTGCCCGAGTAGCAGCGAGCCGCCACAGATTCCAGCCATTCAGAATCAATTGTGGGAGCTGCAGCGAGAACAAATTGAATCGGGCGGGACAACGCCAGGCGAGCGGCTGCCTTTAGCATTGTTGGGAGGTTGAGCGTAACCTCCGTTCTTCGACTTCCGGGTAGCAGGGCGACGGTGGGAATACCCGGATCAAGTCCTGCCTGGTGGAAAAATTCCTCGCGAGTCTGGCGCGGACCAGCCATGTCAACCAGGGGATGGCCGACATATTCGACGGGTACTCCTGCTCTTTCGTAGATCTCAGTCTCGAAATCGAACAGGCAGAGCATCTTATCGACATAGGCCTTGATCTTCTTAATCCTCCATTTTTTCCAGGCCCAGATTTGCGGGCTTACGAAATAGATGACAGGAATGTTAAGCTGCTTCAGCCGTTTTGCCAGGCGCAGGTTCAACGAAGGTGAATCGATCAATACCGCCAGCGCAGGCTTTCTCCGGGCAGCTTCCCTGATCAGAGTCTGCATAGCGCGGTAGGCCTTGGGCAGGCCCGACACCACTTCGGAGATTCCAATCAGCGCCACGTGGTGGATGTCCACAACCGTCTCGACGCCGGCAGCGCGCATGGCCTCCCCGCCGCAGCCGAAAACCTCATTATTACCAACCCTGGCCCTGAGAGCTTGAGCCAGCGCAGCGCCATACACGTCGCCGGAGCGCTCTCCCGCAACGATCATGAAACAATTTCTGGACATGATCCCCCGGCTGGCCCTGCGGACGAGGCGAGAAGCTCCTGATCCTTGTACTGAAGCTGATAAAGTTTGAAATAGAGTCCCTGCAAACGTAACAGCTCCTGGTGGGTTCCGACCTCACGCACGCGTCCCTTGTGCATGACGATGATTTTCGAAGCGTTCTGAATGGTAGAGAGACGGTGAGCGATGACCAGAGAAGTGCGATTCTCGAGCAGTCGCTGAAGGCCTTCGCGGATCATATGTTCGGTTTCAGGGTCCACGCTCGACGTTGCCTCGTCAAGAATCAGAATGCTCGGGTTATGGGCCAAAGCCCGGGCAAATGACAGCAGTTGTTTCTGGCCGGAGGAAAGTGTCGCTCCGCGCTCTCTGACAGGCTCGTCGAAACCGCCGGGAAGGCTTTCGATGAAATCCAGCATGTTGACGCGCCGAGCCGCCTCGCGCACTTCTTCGTTGGAGATGCCCTCGGTACCGAGCTGGATGTTGCTGGCAATCGTTCCGGAGAACATAAACGGGTCCTGCAGTACAATTGCAAAGTTGCGCCGGAGGTCGCTGAGGCTGAGTTCACGAATGTCCACGCCGTCAAACAGGATCGAGCCCTCCTGGACGTCGTAGAAACGCAGCAGAAGGTTGGTCAGCGTGGTCTTGCCTGCGCCAGTGTGTCCGACTACCGCAACCGTTTCACCCGGCTCGATTGTAAAGGAAACATTCTCCAGAACCCGGTGATTGTCCCTGTAGGCAAACCCCACATTGCGGAACTCCACATGTCCGCGGGGTTCCGGCAATGGTCTTGGATGAGCGGGGTCTGAAATCTGGACCGGTGTGTCCAGCAACTTGAAGATCCGCTCGGAGCTGGCCATGGCTGCCTGCAGAATGTTGTATTTGTCGCTCAAATCCTGTATCGGCCGGAAGAATCGTTGCGAATACTGGATGAAGGCCATCGCCGTCCCTATGGTCAGCGCTCCGCCCATGATCATGTCGCCGCCTTTATACAGGATGATGGCAATGGCCATCACGCCCAGAAACTCCACCGTGGGGTAAAACAACCCGTAGGCCATGATGGAGTCTTTGTAAGCTTTTAAATAGGCGCCATTAATCTTTTCGAACTCATCGAAACTTCTCTGTTCGCGATTGAAAAGCTGCAAGACGGACATGCCGGTGATATGTTCCTGAAGATAAGCGTTGATCCGAGCGATGGCCAGGCGAATGCGCCGGTAGGATTCCCGCACGGCTTTCCGAAAGAGAGCCGTCACCAGAACAATCAGCGGTAAAACGGCAAAGGTCAGCAGCGCGAGTCGCCAGTCGAGGTTCAGCATCACCACCATGATGCTGACCAGGGTAAAGAAGTCACCAAAAACGGCCACCACGCCGGAAGCGAACAGGTCATTCAGGACATCGATATCCGTGGTGACCCGCGTGACCAGCCTGCCGACGGGATTACGATCAAAGAAGCCCATCTGCAGGCGCTGGAGATGCTCAAACACCTGCTTACGCAGGTCATACATCACTCTCTGGCCGACCAGTTGCATGGCAAAGGTCTGAGCAAACTGCAGAACGAACGTCAGCAGGACAGTCGGCAGGAATATGATGAACGCGATCTGCAGAATCCCAACGCGAGGACTTGTGCTGAGAAAATGGGCCAGGAATTGCGGGATCTGGTGATGATGGGTCGGGTCGAGATAGCGGTCGATTTCCACCTTCAGCAGGTAGGGTGGAACCGCTTGAAGCAGGCCGTAGAAGAATATGGCGATCAGGGCAAAAAAAACCACCCGGTGATACGGACGCAAGTACTCGAGCAGGCGCCGCATCAGCCGCCCGTCGTACGCTTTCCCGATGATTTCCTCTTCGTGAAAACTCTCTGCCATCAGTTGCCTGAGCTACACTTCTTTTTCAAGGGCTTCTTCGATCAATTGCTTGTTATAAAGCTCGGTATAGTGGCCGTTCAAGGCCAGCAATTCCTCGTGGGTTCCTCGCTCGACAATCGTGCCGTCGTGCAGGACGACAATCTCGTCAGCGTAGCGAAGGGTGGAAACACGGTGCGAGATCAAGATGGTGGTTCTTCCCGCCATGACTCCGGTCAGGTGGCGCAGTATTTTTTCCTCGGTGTAGGTGTCGACGCTCGATAGCGCGTCATCGAGAATCAGGATGCGCGGGTCGCGGATGATGGCTCGAGAAATTGCCACCCGCTGCTTTTGGCCGCCGGAGAGCGTCAGGCCGCGTTCGCCCACCATCGCCTCGAAGCCTTTGGGGAAGCTCATAATATCGGGCAGAATATTGGATATCTCTGCTGCCTGCTCCACGTCCCCGTCGGATGATTCCGGGACCCCAAACTTTATGTTT
>JAKASH010000049.1 GCA_021828225.1 Acidobacteriota bacterium
CACGAGAGATGGGCTTTCATGTGTAACCGGCACCCGATAGGGGGACGGCATGGGAATATGTCCCGAACCTCGGCATAGCAACAGCGATGGCCAATCAGGGCAAGCAGGCGGCCGATCGTGAAAGGAGCGGCATGCCATCATTCGGGGGGCTGTTTTCCCCATAGGTCTTCCACACCAACAATTCGCTCAAAATCGATTGTCAAGAGTTTTAATTTCAATCCAGTACACAGATTGACAAGAGCTAAAATCCTCTGTTAGGCTCGATGAAGACAAGTGGCTTCTGATGCTCCCGGCTGGGGATGCAGGGAACGCAAGGGGGGTTCGCGTGCGAACGCCTGGGGGAAAAGGCAGAAGAATCGTTCATGCGTCCATTGAATCGGAGCCGGGATGCTGGTTTATGAAGTTTGGCTCACGGTTGTCTGGACCTGCCAGCCTGTGGGCGAAAGAGTGATGTTCCGATGTGGGTAGGAGGTGAGCATCTGCAGCCGGTCGAACAGATAGCGGCGGACAGCGCAGGCACAGTCGCCGCATCTGCCACTCATTACGGGTTCCCACGAATCCTTGGGCAATCCTGCAAACCAGTTATGGATGTATAGGTGGGCGGGTTTGGTTCGGAAGAACGGGTTGGGAACCGGGCGACAAGCCACTTTAACAGGAGTCAAAACTCCCATCCCGATGACGGCAGCGGCCCCCTGCTGCAAGAAATCTCAGCACGACCTAGAGGATTAAGGACTTTGTCGATCAGGACTATCGAAACGTCTGATAGATCGAGATCGCTCGAGTAACGGTTAAGGAGTGGTATGGACGAGAATGGAATTACGCCGGTCAATCAGCCTCGCGGTATAGAGCGACTCAATGGGCACGCACTGCGCGAAGAGAATATTCTGGATGTTTCGCCTGAAGAGTCGCCTCGCCTGCTTGACTACTGGCACGTGATCCTGAAGCGCCGCTGGGTCGTTTTGACGTGTTTACTGATCGTTTTCACGACTGTGACCATTGGCACGTTCAAGGAAAAGCCCGTTTACGCTGGAAAGATTTTGATCGAAATCAACCCCTGAGAGGCCCGAGGCTTCAGTTGCCAGCAAATCGCCCAAGCCGGCCCCTCCTGGGACATTGACAGTTACCGTGAGACACAATACCGGATCTTGAAGAGCCGCTCGCTGGCGGAGCGCGTGGTGCGTGATCTACGCCTTTACCAGATCCCCGAATTCTATCAGAGCCAGAGTTATTTCGGCCTGATCACGAAAAATCCCAAAAGGATTCCTTCCGCTTCAGATCCAAACCCGCCTGATCCCACATCAACGGCGTACCGCAACAGCGTGGCTCATTTCATGATGTCCATGTCCGTCAGGCCGATCGAGCGCAGCAATCTTGTTGAGGTCTCATTCTTTTCGCACAACCCGGCGCTGGCGTCGCGCATTGCCAATCAACTCGGCGAAGACTATATCGACCAGAATCTCCAAGTCAAGTGGAACGAAGCCTTGAAAGCTTCCGAATGGCTCTCAGGCCGGCTGGTTGAGCTCAAGGCAAAGCTGAAGAAATCGGAAGATGCCCTGCAGGCCTACGCAGCGAAGAATTCCATCCTTTTCATCCAGAACGCCGTAAACGCACAGGCCCAGAGCATGGCGAATGCCCGCCTGGAGCAACTTGAGGAAGAGTACACCAAGGCTCAGGCCGAACGGACCCAGCAAGAGTCCCTTTACAGCCTGGTCCAGGCCGGCAAGGTGCAGGATCTTCCTGGAGTCCTTTCTAACCAGCTCATTCAGAACCTCGAAGAAAGGCTCTCTGAGTTAAGAAACAAATATTCTGAGCTGACCGCCACAGTAAAGCCCGGGTATCCGAAAGCGGTAGCTCTCAGGCGGCAAATCGACTCGCTTCAGGCCAGCCTCGATCGTCAGAAACTGGCTCTGAATAAGAACATCACGCAGAAGTACCTTGCTGCCCTGGCGCGGGAGAAATACCTTCACCAGCTTATCAAACAGCAAGAGAATGTGGTCAACGTCGTCGCTCAAAAATCGATTCAGTACAATATCCTGAAGCGCGAGGTTGATACCAACCGTCAGCTCTACGATGGTGTGCTGCAGCGAATGAAGGAGGCACAGGTTGCGGCAGGGTTGAACGCCAGCAATATCATGGTCATCGATCCCGCCGAAGTACCCAAGAGTCCGGCCAAGCCCAGGGTTCTGCTCAACCTTGCCCTCGGGTTCATTCTCGGTACGGGTTTGGGTGTCGGCCTGGCATTCTTCCAGGAGTATCTGGACAATACCCTGAAAACCCCCGATGAAGTGGAATCCCTGTTACGGCTGCCTTCCCTGGGCCTGATACCCTCGATTCATCTTAACGGATCAGCAAAATCTGCGGAGCACGGACTCACCACCATTGGTGCCGGCGCCAACGGCAACAGCACGAACGGCGCTTATGCGCTTGCGCTCCAGAAGAATCCCATGGCTCTTGAGGCATTCCGCTCACTGCGGACTTCGATACTGTTGTCTGCTAATCCCGTACCGAAAGTGCTCCTGGTTACCAGTGCCCTTCCTGGCGAAGGCAAGACGACCACGACAGTGAACCTTGGAGCAACCCTGGCGAGCCTTGGAAGTAAGGTTGTGATCGTCGATTGTGATATGCGGCGGCCTGCTTGTCACCGGGCCGCTGGGGTAAAGAACAGCCCGGGATTTGTCCAATGCCTGACAGGTCGGGTGGATCTTTCTGAGGCTATCTTGCCGGTCAACGGCGTTCCCAATCTTTCAATAATTCCTTGCGGCCCAATCCCTCCTAACCCGGCCGAGGTCCTGTCGTCTCCAGCGACGGGGGAGATGCTGCAAAGGCTGCATGCTGAATTTGAATATGTGCTCATCGATTCGCCTCCATTATTGAGCGTGGCGGACAGCCGTATTCTTGCGACCCTTACTGACGCAGTGGTCCTGGTTACCAGGGCCTATGAAACCCCGTATGAGGTCGTACGTCGAGCCAGGTCGTTGCTGTACGGGGCTGGAGCGCGGATTCTTGGCGTGGCCCTGAACAACGTCAATCTTCACAAAGAAGGTTACGGCGGCAAGTACGGCTACTACCAGCAATACGGCTATGGGTACGGGTACGGCAGCGACTACAAGGCTGATGGACCGGAATAGCAAAGTAGAAGAGGGCCTGTTCCACAATCCCTCTAATAGCAGAGAGAGATCCCGAGAGTTGCAGCCGGAGATCTGATCATCCCTGTGTGAGACGACCGGACGCTTCCTTTGAATGGATGGGCTACGCGGGAGCGTCCCCGAGCCCGATTGAGATGCACCTTCACAGACTTTCCGCTGTCCGTCCTTTCACGCCCATTTACCAGTCCGTTCCGAGGTGCGACAGGCCGAGTTACAGGAGATACATTGCTAACGGTAGTGCGGGGCGTGAACAAACTGAAGGCGAACTTCGCGCTGGAGTGTATGGCCAAAAGCGCCGTCTTGACGCGATTCAGCCGCTGCAAAAGCCAGCACGGCCAGCTTATAGTGGTTCATAGTTATTTAAAGATTTGGAAGTCGGAACATGGACAATGTACCGACCGCAAAGAGGACACATGCGAATTGTCATCACGGGTGGTGCAGGTTTCCTGGGCAGGCATCTCTGCGCAAGAATGCTTTCTCTAGGCCATGAGGTCTTTTGTGTAGACAACCTCCTGACCGGCCGCCGTCAAAACATCGGGGAGTTTGAACAGAGCCCAGCCTTTCACTTCATTGAGCAGGACGTGACCCTGCCGTTTCACATGGAAGGTACGATCGATGCGGTCATGCACATGGCTTCCCCCGCAAGCCCTCCTGACTATCTTCAATTTCCGATTGAAACGCTGGAAGTGGGGACTGTTGGCACTCGCAATATGCTCGAGTTGGCCAGGCTAAAGGGAGCACGTTTCCTGGTAGCCAGCACCTCAGAAGTCTATGGCGACCCTAAGGTTAATCCACAAACAGAAGAATACTGGGGCAACGTGAATTCCATTGGGCCCCGAAGCGTCTATGATGAGGCAAAGCGGGCTTCCGAGGCGTTGACCATGGCCTATTATCGGCGGCACGGACTCGAAACTCGTATCGCAAGGATTTTCAACACCTACGGTCCGTGGATGCGCCCACACGACGGTCGCGTAGTTTCCAATTTCGTCGTGCAAGCCTTAGAAGGCAAGGACCTGACAGTCTATGGCGATGGAAGCCAAACGAGAAGTTTCTGTTACGTCAGTGACCTGGTCGAGGGCCTTATTCGCCTGTTGATGGCGGACTCTGACTCGGGAACTCCGGGGAAAGAGTGGGGAATTAATTACCCGGTTAATCTGGGGAATCCCAGAGAAGAGAAAATCGTTGATATTGCAAGAATCATCGCGAAAATGACAGGAAGTTCCAGCCAGGTGAGGTTTCATCCTTTACCCGCCGATGACCCCAAACTCCGCTGCCCAGACATTTCACGAGCCCGCCGACTGCTTGGCTGGGAGCCGAAAGTTAGCCTGGAAGATGGGCTGGCGTCTACCATCAGCTATTTTCGGGAAAGTGGGAATTAACTGAAGAGCTTCCGAAGCTTTAAGAAGCTCACCATCGTTGGGAAGGTTCTCGTTCGACAGCAAGCAAGCGACTCCGGCGTTGAACCGATTTCCTAATGAGTCTCATCGAATAGTTTTTATCCTGGGGCGTGGCCGGGCAAGGTTCCCGGCCAGGATGTTTCCACAGCTCATCGGGTTTTGACATAACAGGGGGGAGCTGGAGCCACACGATTGACAGTAGCTGATCATTTGTCCGATAATTGCCAAATGCAACAGTTGCAGAAGCTAACTATTGCGGGAGACTCTGTTCGGGACTGTTCGGCAGAAATACTCGAATCGGTCCCGGTGGTGATGCGGTTTATCCGCTCCCAGATGCGGCGCCACCGCGGGTCCGATCTGACCGTGCCTCAGTTTCGCACGTTAGTTTTCCTGGACCGCAGTCCGGGGGCCTCCCTCTCGGCGCTGGCGGATTTCCTGGCCCTATCGCTGCCTGCAACGTCGCGACTGGTTGAAGGGCTAGTTCAAAGAAGCCTGGTCGATCGCCGTATTCCCCCCGGCAACCGGAGGCTGGTTGCCCTCTCGGTCAACGCACACGGGCGGAGGATCATCTGTGCGGCGCGACATGCCACGGAAAAGCGGCTGGCGGAAGTGGTGGCGCCGTTACGCAGCGACGAGCGCGTGGCAATCCAGCGCGCACTGCGGACTTTGCGTGAGGAATTTCAGTCCGTGGCGACCCGGGACTGATTTGTAAAGGTACGCCGATGAACATGATCGAGACTTCTTTATTGACTCGGCGCTTTGGCGATTTGACAGCGGCAGACGGGGTGGATCTGTGCGTCGCCGCAGGCGAAGTATTCGGTCTTCTAGGGCCGAACGGAGCGGGCAAAACGACGGTGGTCAAAATGCTGACCACTCTGCTGCCTCCAACATCGGGCCGGGCCACGGTTGCAGGTTTTGACGTACAGCGCAGCGCGGCGCGAGTCAGAGCGGAAATCGGCTATGTGCCGCAACTGGTCTCAGTGGACGGAACCTTGACAGCCTACGAGAATCTGCTCATCTTCGCCAAGATCTATGCTGTGCCACGGGCCGAACGGCAAGAGCGCATTGCGGCGGCATTGGAATTCGTCGGCCTGCAGGAAGCGGCGCATCGGCAGGTGCACGGATATTCAGGCGGAATGATGCGCCGGCTGGAGATCGCCCTGGCGATACTCCACCGCCCGCGAGTGCTGTTTCTAGACGAGCCGACGGTCGGGCTGGACCCGCTGGCCCGGCAAGCGGTTTGGCAACACCTGCGGTTGCTGAGGCAGGAATACGGGATGACGATTTTTCTGACCACGCATTTCATGGAGGAAGCAGACAATTTGTGTGGCCGGGTAGCCATCATGAACCTGGGGCGCATCTCCGCGCTCGGGCAGCCGGAAGAACTGAAGGTGTCGATCGGACGCCCTGATGCCACCCTCGATGAAGTGTTCGCTCACTATACCGGCCATGAACTGGATAGCGGAGGGAATTACCGTGAAATCTCGCGAAATCGACGTACCGCCGCCCGTTTGGGCTGAGACGACCGCCGTCGCGCGAGAAGGAAGCCGCGCGGCCGGATTCCTGAGGCAGTGCCTCGCACTGGCGGAAATGGAGCTACGCAAGCTGCGGCATGACCCGACGGAATTAGTAACGCGAGCCATCCAGCCGGCCCTCTGGCTGGCGGTGTTTGGCGAAGTATTTACAAGGGTCCGGGCCATCCCTACAGGACAGTTACGCTATCTGGACTTTATGGCGCCCGGGGTACTGGCTCAGAGTGTGTTATTCATTGCGATCTTTTACGGTATCGCGGTGATCTGGGAGCGCGATCTCGGTATCGTTCACAAACTTCTGGTGAGCCCGGCATCTCGCGTGGCGCTCGTGGCCGGCAAGGCACTGTCCGCCGGAGTGCGCGGGCTGGCGCAAGCGTTCATGGTCTATCTGCTGGCGTGGCTGCTGGGCGTCAAAATCGACTGGCGGCCCGGAGATCTGGCAGGCGTGACCGTGGCGGTCTTGTTGGGCGCGGCGGCGTTTTCGACGTTCTCACTGATCGTCGCCTGCATCGTCAAGACGCGTGAACGATTCATGGGTATCGGGCAAATATTGACGATGCCATTGTTTTTCGCCAGTAACGCAGTCTACCCGATCTCGATCATGCCGGAATGGTTGAAAGTGGTTGCAAGGATCAATCCCCTGACCTACGAGGTAGACGCGATGCGGGCTTTGATGGTCCAGGGCGGCGGCACCCTATACGGCGTTGGTCTGGATTTTATCGTGCTGACGGCCATAACTCTGGCTCTGGCAGGCCTGGCGTCCCGATTGTATCCGAATCTTGCCCGGTAGCTCGTTTCGAATACGGTATGTTCGGCGGGAGACCGGCAAAAGAGGTTTGCGAAAGACCGTTCGAGGAGGAATCGTCATTGAGAAAGGAAGCGAGGAAACCGAGCAGATGGGCGATTGCTGCGCTGGCTGTGTTCGCACCAGCTTTCTACGCCGGATGCGGACAGCGAGCGGCTTCGGCACCTCCGCCTTCTGCGCCGGTCGTTGAAGTCGCCCCGGTTGTTCAGAAGGACATGCCAATTTACGGCGAATGGGTGGGAACGCTCGAGGGCTATCTCAACGCTCAGATCTCTCCGCGGGTGAGCGGCTACGTGATCCGGCAGAACTATCAAGAAGGAGGCTTGGTACGCAAGGACCAGATCCTCTTCGAAATCGATCCTCGGCCTTTCCAGGCCGCGCTTGACCAGGCAAAGGCGCAACTGGCTGAGGCCAAGGCGCAACTGGCCAGAGCCACCCTTGACGTCAATCGTGACGTCCCTGAAGCGCAGGCTCGCGCGATTCCCCAGAGCCAGCTCGACAATGATCGGCAGACGCAACTGGCAGCAAAAGCAGCCGTGGACGCGGGTGAGGCCGCGGTCGAACAGGCTGCTCTGAATCTCGGCTATACGAAGGTACGTTCCCTGATTCCCGGAATCGCCGGGATCACCACGGTGCAGGTCGGCAACCTGGTCGGACCGTCCACGGTGCTCACCTCCGTTTCGCAGGTCAATCCGATAAAGGTCTATTTCCCGATCAGCGAGCAGCAATATATGCGCATTGCCGGCCGGATCAGGCCTGGGACGGTGGACTTTCTCTCGCATGCCTCCAGAATCCCGTTGCAATTGATCCTGTCAGATGACAACACGTACCCTTATCGTGGCAGGATTCTGTTCGCAGGCCGGCAGGTGGACCCGGCGACGGGAACCATCCAGATCGTCGGGTCCTTCCCGAACCCTGGGGATGTGCTGCGACCGGGTCAATACGCGCGTGTGCGTGCCATGACGCAGGTTCTGAAGGCTGCGCTGCTCGTGCCGCAGCAGGCTGTCACCCAGTTGCAGGGCAGCTACCAGATTGCGGTGGTGGGAGCTGACAACCAGGTGCAAATCCGCGCGGTCCAAGTGGGCCAGACGGTCGGCACGATGTGGGTGGTCACGTCCGGACTGCAGCCGGCTGAGAGCGTGGTGGCCGAGGGAGCTCAAAAGCTTCGCGACGGGGAGCGGGTCATGCCCAAGCCGTTTGCGCCGGCGGGGGATCGCTAAGCCATGTCGCGCTTTTTCATCCAACGTCCAATCGTGGCCATCGTCATCGCGATCCTGACCGTCGTGGTCGGGGCGATCACAATCCTCCGCCTGCCCATTTCGCAGTTTCCCAACATCGTTCCTCCGGAAACCAAGATCCAGGCGACCTTTGTCGGTGCTGACGCTGAAACGATCGCCCAATCGGTGGCCACGCCCATCGAAGAGCAAATGAGCGGCGTGGACGGCATGAACTACATGTATTCGCTGAATGCCACCGCCAACAACCAAATGACGATGATTGTGGATTTCGGCGTGAAGACCGATCCCAACACCGACTTGATTCTCAGCCAGATGCGAGAAACCCAGGCGGCCTCCCAGCTCCCGGCTGACGTGGTCCGTTACGGAGTCATCGTTCAAAAATCGACGACCGCTCCGCTGATGCTCGTGGCGCTCGATTCGCCTCACGGCACCTACGACGCCAAGTTTCTCGCCAATTACGCCTACATCAACCTTTATGACCCGGTCAGCCGGCTGCCCGGCATCGGCAACGTGCAGATCTTCGGCTCCGGCCAGTACGCCATGCGGATCTGGCTGAATCCCGACCGCATGACAAAACTCGGAATCACCGTGCCGGACGTAGTCAACGCAATTAACGCGCAGAACACCGTGAATCCGGCTGGCCAGATCGGCGGGGCGCCTGCGCCCTCCGGCCAGGAATTCACCTATTCGGTGCGGGCCCAGGGCCGGCTGATTACCGCGAAGCAGTTTGGCGACATCGTGATACGTGAAAATCCGAACGGTGGCGTGGTGCGCCTGCGCGACATCGCCAATGTGCAACTCGGCACGCAGTTCTACACTCTCAAGGGCCGGTTGAACGGAAAGCCCAGCGCAGTCATCGCTGTTTACCAGCTTCCCGGCTCTAACGCGGTCAATGACGCCCGGGAGGTCCGCGCTCTGATGGCACGGATGAAGAGCCAATTCCCGCACGACATGAGCTACGCCGTTTCGCTGGACCAGACGCTGGCAGTCACCGAAGGGATGAAGGAGATTCTAATCACGCTTGGGATCGCTCTGGGGCTGGTCATCCTGGTGGTCTACCTGTTCCTGCAGAACTGGCGCGCGACGCTGATTCCTCTCCTGGCCGTGCCCGTTTCCCTTGTCGGTACGTTTGCAGTCTTTCCGCTCTTCGGATTCTCCATCAACACGCTCTCCATGTTCGGATTGGTGCTGGCCATCGGGCTGGTCGTGGACGACGCGATCGTCGTCGTCGAGGCGGTGGAACGCCACATTGAGGAAGGACTTACTCCGAAGGCCGCGGCGGTGCGCGCTATGGAAGAGATTTCCGGCCCGGTCGTCGGCATCGCGCTGGTGCTTTCCTCGGTTTTCGTGCCGACGGCTTTCATCCCCGGCATTACCGGCCGGCTCTACCAGCAGTTCGCGGTGACGATCGCGATTTCGGTGATCATCTCTGCCTTCAACGCGCTCAGCCTCAGCCCCGCGCTGGCGGCGCTCCTCTTGCGGCCGCAGAAGTCGCGCGGCGGCCCGCTGAAGTGGTTCTTCGGCTGGTTCAACCGCATCTTCGCCCGCTCGACAGACCGCTATGTCCGCATCTCGGGCCAGTTGATTCGCAAGAGCGCGTTTGCGATGCTGCTGCTCGCGCTGTTTGCGGTGGGAGCGGCATTCTTCGGCGAAAAGCTGCCTACGGGCTTCTTGCCTGAAGAAGACATGGGCTACGCGTACGTCAACCTGCAACTTCCAAACGCGGCTTCTCTCAATCGGACTGACGCCGCGGCGAAGCAGATCGAGCGGATCCTGAGGCACACGCCGGGTGTCCGTTACGTGACGAGCGTTATCGGCTTCAGCCTGCTCAGCTACGTTCAGGCGAGTAACAATGCCTTCTTCTTCGTCACCCTCCAACCGTGGAATGACCGGACAAAGCTGAGCGAACAAGTGCGGGCGATCGAGTTCCGCCTGAACAAGGAACTGAGCCGGCTGCCGCAAGGCACCGCGTTCAGCTTTTCTCCGCCCGCGATTCCCGGCGTGGGCACCTCGGGCGGATTCACTTTCGTTCTTGAAGACCGCGCCGGGCACGGCATTCCCTACCTGGCGCAGAACCTCGCGAAATTCCTGGCAGCGGCGCGAAAACGGCCGGAAATCGGAAACATCTCGACGACGTTTCTTCCGAACGTACCGGAGGAGTACGCCAGGGTGGACCGTGCCGCAGCGCTCAAAATGGGTGTGGCGCTTCCCGACATCTATACGACGCTGCAGGGCTTTTTGGGTGGCCTGTTCGTCAACTACTTCAATCGCTTTGGGCGGCAGTGGCAGGTGTATATCGAAGGCCAGCCCGCCTATCGCGGGAACGTCGGAGACCTCAAGCGGTTCTACGTGCGGAACGACCAGGGGCAGATGGTGCCGATTTCGACGCTGGTTCATTTCCATCCAGAACTGGGGCCGGAATTCGTGATGCATTACGACGGCTACAACGCCGCCCAAATCAACGGCGGCGCAGCTCCCGGC
>JAKASH010000050.1 GCA_021828225.1 Acidobacteriota bacterium
AACGCTTGATAAAGCTACGCTATTGCGCTAGCTACCCCGGCTGGGTCGTCCGCGGGCCGCGCCGGCCAGCCGTAGGCCCTTGCGGCCCGCGGCACTTGTCTCGACGAGGGAGGGTAACCGGAAAAACATAAGAACCGCAGGGCCAAGGGCCCGCTACAATGGCCGCAACCGGGATGGCAGAAGAATTGGCCGCTCAGTCCGACGAAAGAGTGGCCAGCGCCGCTGCGGAGGCATCGAGGCTAGCATTGTGTCTGCTTCAGCTGCGTCCCGCGGGGTGCAGGCAGAACGAAGGCGGGCCGGACACTCAGGTTGAGTTCTTCGCTATCGACTGAGTCCCGGGAGTTGCTGCCTTCTTCCTTGGCGGCACCAGCGGCCCTTCATGCGTACCAAAGCGGATTTCCATGGGGGTGTCTTTGGGGAAGACGACCTGGCTGCCGCGTGCCAGGATGTGGGAATAGATCGACATGGCGGCGCCGTAAAACGCGAAGCCGGCGGTCACGGGTTGCAAGCGTGCGGCCATGGCAATCAAGCTGCCCATCAGTCCAAATCCGAATCCGCCCCTGAGCGCTCCGCTCCCGATATCGCTCCCTTGTCCGCCACCTTCCTGGATCGCCCGGCTTTGGGGGTCACTGTCAAACGAGGTAGTCGCCAGCAGGACATCGATGGCAGGCATGATGTACTTCTTCTTGGAACTGACTGCGTGCGCGCCGCCTTCCGAGTCGATTTTCAGGTGCGAGGCCTTGGCCACGGTGGCTGCCTGCAGGCTGGCCTCGACTGTCCGGGTGGCTCCGTGGGGCAATTCAATGCGCGTGAACGCAAAGCGCAGCTTGCCGTTCCGGTTGAGCCTGCGAGCGGGCATGGCATCTGTCACCGTGCCTTCCAGACGGCTGCCCTCCGGCAGAAGCAACTGGTGGTCCTTGGAAAAGAGTGGTTGCGACACGACGGCTTCCACCGGGGTTCCTCTATGGTCCTTCGCCGAACTCAGCGGAGTGGCCAGCCAGACATGCACGGTGCTCCCGGGCGGGATTTTGCTGCCAACCTTCTTCATCGCCTGTGGCGAGTAGTTTTCCGTCCCCAGCTTCAGCGGATCTTTCAGCGTAGCCGTGAATTGAGTCCCAGCCGGCAGGAATTGCCGGTGGAAGGGCAGTTGGGCCGTCAGCATGCCTTCGACCCATTTCAATTTGTGGGGAGCCTTGATGTCCTCGATGGCTTGTTTCTTTTCGTTCTCAAATTCCTGCCGAACCTCACCGATCTTTCCTTTGATGCGCCCTGTCTTTTTGTCTTTCCCGCCTGCGACAAGTTGAATGACTTGGGTTGTGCCCGGCGAGACGGCGGTCTGGATCGGAACGCGTTTCCCGCCTTTCAGCACCAGCGTGTTGAACTCAATATGCGCCTTATGGAATGGAGTCAGGTCGCCGTTTGCCAGCGCCTCTATCCGCTTTGTTCGTGAAACAGGATCGATCTTCGAGACGTTTCCCAGCAACGTGCTGCCCGCAGGAATAACTTTCTGGTTGAAGACATAGATCGGTTGAACGATGCGCCCTTCAACCGGAGTGCCGACGTGCTTTACCCTTACGGACTTTTCAAGAGCGACCCGAATGGGCACGCCCGGCTTTACGGTGAGGGGAATCGCTTGGGATTTGCCGGGAGGCTTGGAGGCCCGCGAGTGGGCCATACAGAAGGGAGAGAGTAGAAAAAGAATACCGAGGGAGGGTATTATCGTTCGCATTGCCAACTTCCTCAGTGGCTGGCCAGCCGCGGAATACGCCCTGGGACCCTGGGTTCAGGCCAAGCCTTGGACTTTATTTATTGAAAAGCACAAGACACAGTAACGGCCCCATCACAGGAATTGTCTACAAACACGGCTATCCGCCATCCAGCGCGATACAAGAGGGAAGAAGCGTCGCTATTCTTCAACGGCTTCGGGAGCCTTTGGCGGTGTCTTCCGCGACTTCGCTCTTTTGAGGATTGACAACGCTGCCCCTCGTGAGAATTCGTTGTCCTGACGCCTGCTGAAGAGGAGTATCAGGCGTCAAAAGCATGTAGGGTAACGATTCCGACAGCCAGCCGGAAGATCCGTCAGTCGGAGGTTGCCGGAATGCTGGCCGAGGCAGGCATCGGCCTTGCTGCGACACTACGATCCACGATGAACGTCAGGTGCGTTCCCTGGAGAAGAACAAGCGCTTTTTCGTGCTTGAAGACGTTGTAAATCAGAGCTGCACCGGCGCCGATCGCTGCACCGTACCCCACATCCGCCCCGAAACTTGGTCCGCCGCATGCGCCGAAATACTGGCAATCAATCTCGTGTCCCATCCCGACCGTGGCGCCCGCTCCAGCACCCATGGCCCCGGCAATTGCCGCCCCTTTGAGTGCAGACTTTGCGCTCTTGCCACAGCCTTTGATTGTGCCCTCAGAGTCGTGCGCAGTCCTGGCGCAAGGGCTGCCCTGCGCTTCATCGAGCGACCCGTTCAGAAGAAACTCATCACCATTCTCGGTTGTAATGTCGTCCAGCACAATGCGCATCTCGCCCACGCCCTTGATGCGTTTTGACTTCTTGACAAACACGACATGCCCGTCCACCAGACTGCCGGTCGGAACGATCGTTTTGCCGTCTGAAGTCACAGGCTGCTCAACGTATCCGGTGAACTTGTCGCCAGTCTTATTGGTCTTCGAAGTCAGCGTGGTCTGCAGCCTGACGTGCAGTGAGGAACCGGCAGGGAGAATGATCCCGGCGAATTTGTTCTTGGTCTTGGCCTGGGTGGTATTGCCGATGCTGGCGCTGGTGTCGCTCGTAGCGAGATTGTTCTGTTGGGCATTCTGCTGGGCAGCAAGTGCCAGGCAGGGCAGAGCCATGCCCAAAAGGAGACTTGTGACCAGTGTTCTTCGCGCTGTTATCATAAAGCTCCCTCCCTGAACATAAGTCGCAGGGCCGCGATCCGTCCCCTTCGTAACATGCCTTCACCTTCTATGCTTCTTAATATGCTCCGAAAATCCGTTGTTTGCAAGATGGCTTCCTCGCCGGATTAGATTCTTCCCGCATGCATCGGGTTGCACCCGAACTGCTAGATCAGCCTCCCCAAGGAGTGGGTTTCATCGCAATTTCCTGCGGTGGGCCCGTCGACTAACAGGCTTTAGAGAGAGATGGTTACAGAGCTTTCTGTGAGTAGCACTTTTGATGTTTTCGGTCTAGGCGGCCAGGGACCTTGGCGGGAATTGTAGCAATAAGTGTCTGCCCCGGATCTCATGGATCTTCTGCACCAACCTGCTCCTCATAATCCTCGCCGCTGCCTTCGAGGGCGGCAAGGCTTTCTTCCTGCTCGTGGATGCTGAGCTGGTTGATCAACCGATAGAGACAGCCCCGCGTAACACCGAGCAGGCGGGCGGTTTCAGTTCTGCTTTCTTTGCACTCACGCAAGGTCCTGAGGATCAGGCGGCGTTTAAATTCCTGAACCTCCTCCTCATAGAGGTTCGATGCCGAGAGTTGGACAAAGCCATTGTGAATTGCTTTGGGCAGGTGCTGGAGTTCGATGGTTTGCCCTTCGGCCAGCACGACAGCGCGTTGAACAACGTTTTCCAGTTCCCGCACGTTGCCGGGCCAGGAATACTCTTCCAGCGCGTGCAAGGCGAGGTGTGAGACTCGTCTTGTTGGTTTGCCGAACTGTTTTGCGTGAGGTCTGCGGCCGGGAGCGCGATTGGAAGAGATTGGTTTCGATTTGATGGTACCGGCGGGCTCGCCGCAGCACAACGCGAAGCCCCGGGATGTCAGGAGGGCTGGCCAGCGTTTCGTACGCTCCGTTCTCGATGAAAGTGCGAACGGCATCCTGCTGGTCTTCGTGGACCATAACCACGATTGGAGGTGGTGGTCGCGACGATTTCTGGAGAACGTACATCAATCGCAGAATGTCTTCGTAGCCCTCGGGTCCGACGGAGGATGTATCCAGAAGGACTGCATCCGCATGCTGGCGCGCGTGAACCATGCTCCCGGCACTGTCCAGATCGTGGTGGCGAATCTCGTAGCCGGGTCCCAGAGCTCGCCCTACAACTTCTGCGAAACTCTTGTCCCGGCTGTAGAACCGGAACCTGATAACTTCTTCAGCCATCCCGCGATTCCTCACCGTAAGGTCGCCAACGCGCCGGGACGAGGTTCTTTTGTAACCTCGCAGATTCATCACTCTCGGGCCCCCCTTCGGAACGGTTGTTCAGCTCAATGGCGAATTGCTGCTCTGGCGGATTGGAAACCGCTGTGAAGAGATTGCGTTCCCGGAGCTTGACCGTCTGGCCAAGCGCCGCGATAGGGGGTTCCCCCCTAGGCTCCGAACAGGGAAGCGACGAAATCACGTGGGTTGAAGGGAATCAAGTCTTCGATCTTTTCCCCGATGCCGACAAACTGGATGGGGAGGCCCAATTCGCGCGCAATAGCAACCACCACGCCGCCTTTGGCGGTTCCGTCGAGCTTGGTCAGCACAATGCCGGTTGCTCCGGCATGCTCAGTGAACTGGCGCGCCTGGGAGAGGCCGTTCTGGCCGGTGGTGGCGTCGATCACCAGCAGCACCTGATGCGGGGCGCCGGGTACTTCCCGAGAGGCAATGCGGCACATCTTGCTGAGTTCAGTCATCAGGTTGTACTTGGTGTGCAGCCGCCCGGCCGTATCCACGATAACCGGATCAAAGTGGCGCGACTTCGCAGCCTTCAGGCCGTCGAAGACCACGGCTGAGGGATCAGCGCCCGCCTTCTGCTTTACAAGTTCCATTTCCAGGCGCGACGCCCAGATGTCAAGCTGCTCGATCGCCGCCGCCCGGAAGGTATCCGCAGCCACAAGCAGCGGTTTTCGATTCTGGTCCAGGTAGTAGCGCGCAAGCTTGGCGATGCTCGTCGTCTTTCCAACTCCGTTCACCCCTACCACCAGGATGACCTCCGGCTGCCCCGCGGGTGGCTTCTTCTGTGTTGGGCGCCCGCCAGCGCCGTTCTGGGGATGTTCGAGAATCTTCAGGATTTCCTGCTCGACGACGCCGCGAATTTCCCGCGCGCCCTGCAGCTTTCCGCGGCCTGCCTGCTCGCGCAGTCCGGCTAGAATGTCTCCGGAAGTTTTCACGCCCAGGTCGGCCATGATCAGCGTGGCTTCGAGGTCGTCGAGCAAGGCCGGATCGATGGTCTCCTTGCCCTCCGTCACCTGGTCGAGCCGTTCGACCAGTTGGCTCTTGGTTGAAGCGACCGCCTGCTTAAGCCGGTTGAAAAAACTGGTCTTTTGTTCCCGTGGACCAAATAGAGTTTGCACCATCAACCTTTATTCTATCGCAAACCGGGGCGCAGGCTTCGCGCTTTTGTGGAGGAGCCTTCATTGCATTCCTCCCAACACCCGAGTCGGCACTTCGCGTGCGAAGGGCAGACCCCGCTGTGACGCATGTCACGAATTGCACATCCTTGAAAGTTTTTTGCAGTTTACGTGCTGTTTCCTGGGCTTTTGGGTTTGACCGGAAGAGGAATCGCTAAGAGAATTGTTGACTGCGAAGTCGGGCTTGTCTGAAGCGAAACAGGGGCGTTCGATTTTCCGGAAGTGAGCGCGACAAGCCGAACGCAAGCTTGGTTCATCCTTGGAGTTCGCTCAATGAACCTGGTTCCCATAAGCTTTTTTCTGCGACTTTTGAGTGGGGATGGACGTGGGCGTTGAGGTTGTTATCGGCTGGAAGCCGGAGTGAGCTATGGCAGAGCAAGTTGGCCATCCCCACACTCCGGCTTTCACTTTTTCGAGCATCCCGCGGCTTATGGTGGTGGCGGAAGTTCCCGCGGGTATTAACCATACCGTCATCTATTTGTAACATGCTTTTCACTTGACATTTGACTAACTCGAAAATACACTGCTTCACCGTCGAGTTAATCTTCGTTTCATTTTCCCGCCGGCTCGTTTCCATGAGCCATCAGGCGGGACGGGCAAAAACTTTCTGGGCTGTTCACTGCATGGGGCTATGGAGGTGAATCCCATGCTTCATTTCACCGTTTCTTAGTTCCCTGGGGGCAGGGTGCAAGGTGGGGTGTTTGGTATGTAAGCCTATCTCAACTCCCAGCCTGAGAAAGAGGGGCACACTGCAAAAACATTTCCAGTTGGCGAGGAGGCTTCAAAATGAAGAAGCGATTTCTAGTTCTATTGGTAGCAGGGTTGGCAGTTTGTTTCTTTAACAGCAATGCTCAGGTGGCGTTGGCACAGACGGCGAGTTCCAAGGCGACGGCGGCCATCAACACCGCGGTAGGGTGCACAGTCAGCAGTACATCCAATATTGGTGACACATTGCCGATGAGCTGCAAAGACATATTTGGAGGTACGGCGGTGCCCACGACGGCGGACAACTTCGTTCCGGTCATGAGCTCCACTGTCAAGGTTTCCAACAGCGAGTCGTTGTTTGTTTCGCCTTCCATGGTGACCGGCCTGTACACGAACACGAAGACAAAGACAAGCACCGGTTCCACCAGCACCGCGACGGCCATGGGCGGCGTATACGAAAGGGCAGTCTTGCTCGATGGGAGTGGCAACGTGGTCGCAACCGCATTTCCTGTCGCCGACTGCACTTCGAGTATCCTCGGGTGCGAGCCCATCGGGAGCGGTTACGGGGTAACGATTGATTCTCGGGTCCAGACCCTCAGCCAGTCGCTCAGCGACTGCGTGGTTAATGTGGGGACGTCCACGGGAAGCTGCTCTTTCACCTCGACGATCGGCCTCCTGCTGCAGACCACCAGCGCCCACACGTTCAACTTCATTTTCCCCAATGTGGGCGTGGGGACTTACACCGTTCAGATCCAGATGGCGGTTAACTCCGACGCACAGATTTCGGGTAACGGCACCGCCATTGGCGGAGCGGCATTCGGGCTGGGGTCAGTGACGGTCCAGGTTGTGCGGCTCGTTCACGACTTCTCGTTCTAGCCTCAGCGTGGATCGGTGAACGGCTAGTGACTGCGCATCGGTTCGGCTCTTAAATTCTGGTCCCTTCGCGATCGGGTGGGTCGCCAGCGGATTCCGGCTTGATATCGGGATCTTAGGTAACCCACCCGATCTATTTTTCGAGCGGTTTTCACGCCGGAAGGTTTCTCTGGCCGGGTAACGCCGACGACGCGAGCCCGCCGCGGCCGTGTCCTCGATGCGGAAGAGTGGCGGGCGGAGTTGATTTACTCGCAGGCGCCGCCTCAGGTATAAACTACAGTTCGAATCGTGCGACCTTCCGGTATTCGGCGCCTCGTGGCGACAACTTGCTTTCCCACAAGAAGAATTCTGACACTTCAAAGGTTCCAAGAAGAGGATCACCTTGTTCGGCAAGGAGCGTTTGCAGCCTTGGCTGCGGGCGGGGAACTTTGAATCGCGCGAGTGTCAGGTGCGGGCTGAAGGCTCGGTTTTCCGGCGGAAAGCCCAGCGGAGCCATCGCGTTCTCGACTTGCGCTGCCAGCCGGGCAAGCTCGGGAGGAGCATCAAGACCGGCCCAAAAAACGCGCGGGCGCTTCGAGTCCGGGAAGAAGCCTAGCCCTTTCGCCCGCACGGTGAATTTCTCAAACCGCTCCAATTGCCCCAGCGCTTTCTTCACCTGAGCTACCTGCTCTTCGGAGATCTGGCCCAAAAACTTCAGTGTCAGATGAATTCCTTCAGGGCGCGTCCATCGGGCATCCGGGCAAACCACGCGGAAGCGTGCCTGTTCGCGTGCAAGGGCCGCGTGAATCGCTTCGGGCAGCTCAATCGCAATAAAGGCTCGCATGTCAAAATCCGAAAATCGGCGGGGCGACTTCTGTCTCTAATTTCTGATTCGCCGCCGAAGCATTTCCAGCGCGAACTGTGAGGAAAGCAACCGGACGCGTTCGCGGTCTCCGGGAAAACGGAATTCGCGGACTTCCGTCCCTCGGTCATCGGCGATCGCAATGAAGACCATGCCGACCGGTTTTTCAGCACTCCCACCTCCGGGTCCGGCGATTCCGGTGATGCCGATGCCGATGGAAGCCTTGGTCCTCAGCCGGATTCCTTCCGCCAGCGCCTGGGCTACCGGTTTTGAAACCGCGCCGTAAGTTTCCAGCAGCTTGGGTGGCACGCCCGCAAACCTGGTTTTCGATTCATTGCTGTAACAGACCGCGCCGCCCAGGAAATAGTCAGAGCTTCCCGGAACGCGTGTAATCCGTTCACTCAGAAGGCCCCCGGTACAGCTTTCCGCGGTAGCCAGGGTCTTTTGCTTCATCACCAGGTACGCTCCCACAACTTCTTCGAGGGTCTGGCCGCTGGTGGAAAAGATGTGGTCGCCGAGCGCCGGTTCGATCCTGTCCGTCAGTTCGTTGAGCAAATCGTCAGCTTGGTCCTGGGTGGGAGCGTGAGCGCGCAGGTGAACTTCAATCGCTCCGCCCGTGGAGAGGATGGTTGTCGAAGGGTTCGTGTAAGGCTTGTAGATCGGCGCGATGCGTTCATCCACTTCGGATTCCGGCAGCCCCGCGACCTTGATCACACGGGTCCGAATCTGCTCGCCTGAAACAAGATTCTTGAGGCGCGGCATGCATTGCGCGTCGAACATTGCTTCCAGTTCACGCGGCGGCCCGGGAAGCATGATGAGGATCTTCTTTTCGTGCTCGATCCAGATTCCCGGCGCTGTGCCGTTCTGATTCGGAAGCCATTCGGCGCCTTCCGGCACGAGAGCCTGGCGCACGTTGTTGGAGGGCATCTTACGCCCTGTGCGCGCGTATCGCGCGGCGATGCGCTCGAGGACCTCCGGAACTTCGTGCAAGGGGCGGCCGAGAACTTCTGCGACAACCTGGCGGTTGATGTCGTCCTCGGTCGGGCCAAGGCCTCCCATCAGGATGATCAGTTCACTGCGGCCGAGCGCTGCCCGCAAGACTGCGCTGAGCCGTTCGGCGTCGTCGCCCACCACGGTCTTGAATCGGACTTCGGTCCCGAGGGAATTCAGCTTTTCGGTGAGATACAAAGAGTTCGTGTCAACGCGATGCGGGGTGAGAAGTTCCGAGCCGACGGCAATGATTTCTGCGTTCATTGTGGATCATCGATGAGTGATCAGCAGCAAGCGAGGTGCCATCTGAGCTACGATGGCACGGGCCGTGCTTTGATGCCCTTCTCACTTTTCACTCGACAGCAGCAAGGGTTTGCCCTCGATGCCAGGAAATAGTTCAACCAGGGAGTTGTTGGTGGCCACAACCATCGAGCGGCGCGGCGTAAAGGCCAGCCCTACAATGTTGTATCCGGAGACAAACAGCTCCGCCGTGCCATCAGGCGTGAGACGCACAATTCCACGATGCCCCGAAAGGGACGCCGCCACGTAGAGATTGCCCGCGGCGTCAAAAGCCATTCCCTGCGGGCGTCCCAGGCCGCGATAAAAGCGGCTGACCGCGCCATCGGGCGAGATACGGTAGACGCTGTCAAAGCTCGAGGTCGTAGGACCGGAAACGTAAAGGTTGCCGTCCGGGCCGAACGCAAGGTGATAGGCGGAGACACTTGGTTCGAGCGTTGCGAACACAAAAATCTGACGGTCGGAACTGATCTTGAAAATGGTGCCCGTGCGGTCGCCCACATAAAGATTTCCGGCGTTGTCGAACGCCAGTCCAGTGGCAACGCCCATCCCCTCCGCGTAGGTGCTGAGCTTGGCCTGTGGAGTAACGCAATAGATCGTGCCTTCCATGCGGCTCGAGATGTAGAGCATGCCCTTCAGGTCAAAAGCAAGCCCGGTGGGGTTCATCAGATCGTTCAAGAACGGTTTTACAACATGCTGGCTGTCGATCTTGAAGACAGAAACGGGAACCTTCTGGCCACGACTGCCGCTGAATGTGGAAAAGACGTTTCCCGCAGTATCGACGGCGGGGTTGGCGACCGGATGGAGCGTGTCAGTCAGCAGAATGCCGACCGCAACGCTCACCGGAGCCGTGGCTGCGCTGCCCGTATCAACGATGAGATCCCCGCTCACCACGCCTTCCGGCACGCGAACGATCAGTCGGTTGACCGAACTCAGGAGGACGCTTCCCGCTTGTTCGCCAAACCGTACTGTCGGACGGCTGTTGCCGTTCGATACCAGGCCCTTTCCTAAGATCGAAATTTCACCCCCGGGAATTGCAGCCTGCGGGGTTACTCTTTCAATGAGAGGTTTGGCTCCGGACTTTTTCGCTTTGTCCATAGAACGGCTGGATTTTGGGCTCTTTTTCCACAACCTCATCGAATTATATAGCCAAGCAGGGCGAGCGCTCCCATAGCGTAAGCTCCCGCAATCACATCATCTACCATGATACCCCAACCGCCCGTCAAACGCTCTGCGCGTCGCGCGGGAAACGGTTTGGTAATGTCAAAAAGCCTGAACAGTCCAAACCCGGCCAGGAGAAATTTCCAGGACACGTGGGGACCCAGCAGAAAGGTAACCATCTGCCCGACCACCTCATCAATCACCACCTGTCCAGGGTCCGTCCGTCCAAAAAACTTTTCGCTTTGCCCTGCCGCCCATATGCCGAGAAAAAAGATCACCCCTGTGGTCAGGGAAAACAGCGCATCGCGCCAGGCATGCGCAAAAGGGATTGCATCAAACGCGGCTATCACGCCAATGCCGACTGCCGA
>JAKASH010000051.1 GCA_021828225.1 Acidobacteriota bacterium
GAACTCTTATCCGCTTACCATGTCTACCATAGCGCCGTATCGACGCTCCCAAAGACCTTAAAGCTAAAAGCATCTGCTCCGCTCCTACTTGCACCACATCCTAAGTGGTTTCAGTGTCCAACTCGATTACTTATCGTAGGGCAGGAAACGAATGGTTGGGGATCAAACGCAACCTCGAAAACGAGGCCAGCACTAGATACACTGGAGCAATTCTCCGTCTCGAAACATGGCGTAGCATCAATGGTCGATGCCTACAAAACATTTGACTTTGCTCGGACGTACCGGAATCGCAACTCAGCATTCTGGAGGGCGTTTCGCTATCTGGAAGGCGCAGTGGCCGACGCACCTTGCTCGGCCATGTGGACAAACCTGTTCAAAGTAGACGTTAGCGGTTCAGTCGTGAAGAATTGCAAGATCAAGCATCGCAGGTTATTAACAGCCGTGCAGGCAGGTCTACTTGCTGGGGAGATTCGTTTGCTCAAACCGCAGATCGTCATCTTCTTTACAGGGCCACACTACGATGACGAGTTGATTGACGCATTTCCAGACGCAACCCTATTATCGCTGTTGCCTCGCCGTGATGCTCGCGAGGCTGCTTTAGTTCATTCGGCAGCTCTGCCAGCTTGTTCGATCCGCACTTACCATCCCACATACCTCCAGCGTTCACGACGCTGGATGCTATTGGAAGAAGTCGCGAAGGCAATACGAACCATTAACCGCTGACAAAATGAGTTTCAGACTGCCTCTGCTGAGGAACTGAAGTTTGATACGGTATCGATGTCAAGAGCACCCAAAGACTCGATCATTGGCAATAAGACTGGAGCCAAGGCAATCGTAAGGGCCTCGATACGCTGATCGATTTGTTCCGAACCGGACTCATCTTGATCAGAATCTGTCTCCTGCCATGCGCTGTCCTTCCTCTTTCCAGCTTCTGATTTGCTTTTCTGTTTATCATCATGCAAGAGTGCCAAGCCTACCAAAACCAGAGCATACTGCCAGCGCTTTTGGACGAGTTCAATGGCGTCTTTCGAGTTTTTCAACTCCGACTTCAAGAACACATTGTCCATATTGATGATGAAGTCAAAAACGTCATGTCGGTCATCACCATTCCCATTCGCGGTAGAGTCTTGAACGTCGGTAGTCCGAACCCGCAAGGCCGAGTGCTTGTGAAAAGCTGGCTCCACTGAACTCCAATTGGTCTCCTCAATCGGAATGATGTTGGGTAATGCTATCCCGCTGGGTATTTCACGTTCATCGCCCGGATCGTCCACAGGCGGTTTACGCCTAGTTCCTGGATTTCCATTGGGTTGAACTTCGGCCTTCACCGAAAGCGAAAAGCAATTGGTAAAGTCTTGCAACAGAGTAGGGTCAGAGACGGTTGCCTCAAATTCTAGTGAATCCCCCACCTGTGCATTTTGAGGAAGCTCTAAGCTGAGAACCGCTATCCCATTTTGGGGGAATGGTCCCACATAATCACTTACCAGGCTGCGGTTCTGTCCTGAGACAAGCGATAGTACGAATGTGCCTGGGTTAACTTGCCTACTGAAATAATCGTTTACCGTATCGGTCTCAAATGTGATTCGGCAACGTTGACCAAGATTGCAGTCTCGGCTCAAGACCTTCCCATAGTCTTTGCCCTTGAACTTGAAGTAGGTTGGGTGATGCTTACCTTCAAATTCCTTTTCACGCTGGGATACATCCACGGTCTTGAAAGGATTCGTTGCGCGTGCGCCGGTCAAGAATAATGATGCGAGTGTTGGGGAATGTTTCAGTAGACTCTGAATGATATCCTCAAGGGGCTTCTCTTCGGCCAGTTTGGACTGGATTTCTTCAGCGCGTCTCCGAGACTTAAGCTCAGCAAGTCCAGCATTCTCTTTCAGCATCACTTCAAGTTGGCTTTCGATAGCCTGACGCGTTGGATTTTGACTAAGACGGTCGCGACTGTTCATGAAAAGGTCTTCTCTGGCACGCGCACTGATATCGCTACAGTCAACAATGACCAAGAGTGAATTGGCGATATAGTCAAGCCTTCCGGCTTTCTGGCGAGTGAAGAAAGCCTTTGTCAAATTTCCATGCACCTGCCCGTTCATGGTGAAGATGATTCCCTCATCTTTCCGATAGGTGTCTGCGCGCCCCTTCTTAAAGGCGTAGATGGTAGCCATCATTTTTTCGCCGTCTACACTCAGGGGACATGACACTGGAAAGTCAGGCTCCAGATTTTCCTGCTTAACATCCTCAAGACGAACAATCAATCCGGTTAACGAGGTGTCAAAACTACCAGAGTGCCCGGTGTAGGTCGATCTGCATTCGTGGAGTCTGATGGGCAACGCCGGCTCGGCGAGCAATAAATCCATTCGGCTAAGCAAGCCGTCTTTCATGAGAATGTTTGTATTGCTAAAAGAAGAAGTTGAACCGCCAAACTCATAGAGCTTGATGAGCGTTCCCCATTGTGCAGCCCGAGTATAGGCTTGCTTTTTATCAGGCAATATTGCTAACTCTTCCGCTTCAAATCGGAGTACACCACCTTTACCTGGCGTCTGATCGGCACCGACAGGCGCAAGGTATGTGTACACGGAACTTCTCGAACCTTCGGGTGGGTCTTCTCGACGAACAACAGTAAACCCCCAGAGAGAGTCTGATTCCGACGCATTCTGCGGAAGTATCTTAGGGTCTCGCTTCGAGAGGACAAGCTCCAGATTATTTCTGCCGCAAAACTTGAGCACACCGGTTCCACCCATGTTGAACTTGCCCTGCACAAATGGGATGCGGAGTTTATTTGACTTGTCCAATGAGAGTAGCGTGTCAGGCATTCTGTCTGGGGTCTGCCCCTCACCGCAATCCGCAATGGTGAAACAAGGTCTGCCCTGCCTCGGAGATGCTCCAGTTGCGCTGAGGGTGATGCCATGTGCAACAGTTCTTCGTTTTTCGTCTGACCAAAGTGCGATGCGCCCAGCCGTTGGGTGAGTCGTGATGTCTTTTTCATCGAAGAAACGCGCTACTGCGGCTCTCATGCTTTGCGGTGCGTTGGGGCTTTCTGGATCGATACCTCGCCTCATACACTCAGACATCAATCGCGCGTCTTCCGAGTTTACGAGCTTCTCGACCAGCGCGGCATCCGGCCTGCTCTGTTGATTGCCGATCGTACTAAAATTATTCTCCCGGTCACCATACAGCCGCCAAGCGGAGGGAGACGACCACAGATCAGCCGTGTTTAGTAATGCAATCACGTCCGCTTCTGTATCTGCTGCCAGAATGTCAAGGCAAAGTTTTTTGCAATCGTCATTACCAAGAACGGTCATTTTCCATCACCTTTCACAAGAAACTGCTTCGCTCGTTCAGTTGCGACATATGTGACGTTTGGGCCGCTACGAGTTCTTGTAACAAGTCCCAAGTCCGCCATTCGGGAGATGACCCCTGCGCGCTGCGTGGTCAAAAAAGCAAGAGTAAATGGCTTGTCTTTGCGATCTGGGAGAAATTTCTTCAATGCAGAGTCGAGCATTTCAGGAGTGTTAGAGCCATCTGTAATCGCAGCGAGAGTTGCGGAGAAGGCGAACTGTTCCACCGGAAGATGGTCTTGTATGTGGTGCAGCATGAAGTCGATTTCTTCGGGGCTAAACCTTTCTTGCTGAATCGCTGCTTCAGCATCAAGAATGGGATTTGGCAGTTCCGCAAACCGTAAACCAGGTTCCGTCAGCCGAATACGGGGCGGTTTATGGCGATCAATGTTTACTAGCTTAAGATCGATCAGGAGACCGGTCATCCTGCCTTCCCTTGATACAGAACCTACAAACTGGCTTGCATACCGGAGCCGAGACTTGTCGCTATTGCTTGGTTCAGAACTCGGAAACGCAAGCGCAATAGATTCGTCGCGTGAACGCTTGAAATTCAGATCGGAGCGGCGTAGCACATCTCCCAACCGGGAGGCTTCATTGGCGATCTGCCGTGATGCCTCTTCAAGTTCCACGCTGGACAGCTTCGTAGCCGTTCGCAATAGGTTTAAGAGTGCGCGGACATTGGCCTTCACTGGCAGTAGCTTATTGTGTTGGCCGAAAATCCACCTGTCCGCTGTTATTTCCATTCCGCTGACGAAAGCATCATTGGGTAGCTGAGCGAACTCAATTCCAGCGGTATCTTCTCGATTAATCAAGAAGATTTTTGGAATTGGGGACTCGCCGACTTCGGATGTGTCGGCGATGGCAGCTCCTACCGTTTGAACGGGTTCTACCCATTCTGGCTTCGCTTCCGTGGATGGCTGGATAGTAGTAGATGGTTCCGATGCCGTTCTGGCCTCCGTCGCCTGCACACTATGGAGCAAAAGCTGATTGGCGACAGAGACCGAGAGCAGCTCGGAGTAGTCCCTGTAGGCACCTTTGCTGACCATTTGATCCATTATGTCCTTTGTCTTGCGGTCTACGTCAAAGCAAATGACCATTTGAACCTCTCTGTAGGTAATATAGCCCACTATTCGTTTAATATAGCTAACTAAATAAATAAATTTAGCCGCTATATTCATATATCTCCATTGTTATCTATCTGTGTTCATGAATGCTCAATAGTGCTTGATGTTGCGCAGATTTCGAGCAATGATTACTGTATGGCGATCTGGCTCGATTTCAAGGAACTGACTTCCTACCTCAAAATGCCCCGCTCGACGCTCTACCGCCTGGTACAGAGCAAGCAGCTTCCAGGGCACAAGGTCGGACGCAGTTGGCGTTTTGATCGGGAAGAAATCGACCGATGGATCAAGGGAGATGGGCGTACTCAGATTAGGGGTGCGAAATGACCGATACTTTAAGTGTTGAGAGCAAAGCGCGATTGGCTGACGGAATCCTCAGCAAGGGGCGAGTAAATGGTCTTACGCATAATTTTTACCGCTACCCGGCCCGCTTCTCCCCAGATTTCGTCCGAGCCATGCTCAAAGAATTCTCCAGGCCATGTGACCTCATCTATGACCCATTCATGGGTGGAGGCACTACCCTCGTCGAGGCGTCGGCTCTCGGTCGGCACTGCATTGGGACAGACATCAGCAGCCTTGCAGCCTTCATTTCAGAGGTAAAAACGACAACGTACACGAACACTCAACTGGCAAATGTTGAAGCGTGGATAAACCTGGTCGTTCCAATGTTGACTGTTGTAACGGATGTCCCTGCGTCGGCAGACTGGATACGGAAAGACTACCAACGCAATATCAATGACACGGCGACCTGGCGCATTCGGAAACTGCTTGAGATCGGCATAGATGCAGTGGACCTGCTCGACACGAGCAGTGAACGAAAACTTGCTCGCTGCATACTGCTCAAGACGGGTCAATGGGCTTTGGATTGTCGTGCGGAGATACCCACGGCATCATCATTTCAGCAACAGATTCAACTTAACGGCAGCGAGGTCATTGATGCCGCCCACGACTTCTCCGAGACGATGCAGCAGCATACGCAGAAGCCAAGGGTTCTCTGTCTGCATCGGTCAGCAATCGGTGTTGACGGTGAAAAGCGGCTCCGCTCATTCGGCACTCCAAAGCTGATTTTGACTTCGCCTCCATACCCCGGACTTCATGTGTTGTATCACCGTTGGCAAGTTCGTGGCAGACGAGAAACGGCCGCGCCCTTTTGGATCGCAGGCACACTTGATGGAGATGGAGCATCCTTCTATACATTCGGCGATCGAAAGCAAACCGGTCTTAAAACGTACTTTGAGAATGTCCGCCTTGCCTTTAGATCGATCCATGCGCTTGCTGATAGCAGAACAATGGTTGTGCAGATGGTCGCATTTAGTGAACCCGAGAAGCAGCTACCACGCTATTTGGAAGCCATGTTTGAGGCCGGCTTCAAAGAGGAGAAAATATCGATTTGCTCTAGTGACTCTGAAGGACGAACGTGGCGGTCAGTGCCAGGTCGCAAATGGTATGCAAGTCAGATGGGGGCAACCGGAGGCAGCCGGGAGGTCGTCCTCTTCCATAAGAAGCGATAATCATCCATTTGTGGAACCAAACTCGATTACCAAGTCTCAATCGCAGCATGTTCCCGATTGATCCGCTGCTCCAGCTCTGCGATGGTCGCAACCACCGCATCCACGGTAGGTATCGGGCCGAATACCATGCCGGACATGGCTTCATAGTCCCGCCGCAGATCGGCGAGCATTCCGTCATGGGGAGTCAGAGCAAAGCTGCCGGGAACGGCGGAGGCCAAGTCAAGATCGGGCCGGTTGAAGAACATCCGCGCATGGCGCACACAATCCTCAGCCATCTCCGCATCGCCAGTTGCCTTCCGGCCTGTCTCCGAAGCCAATAGCCGGTAGACATCGTAGTAGTGGCGCGAGACGCGCTGCCCTCCTCCCCTTAGTTCCCCACGGCGGTCCCACCACCGGCGCAGGCCATGCAGGATAACAACCTTGTCCCAGAAGGTACGGCTGGGGTCAACGGTGGTCACGTTGCCGACCGCCAGATCAAAGTTTGGAAGATCGTCCGCAATATACGGTTTCACAACTACCGGCGCATGAGGATCAAGAGCTGATTTCGCGCCCGATTCGATCTTGATGGCGCGACGGATGTACGCATTGCCCTCGGCGATCGCGGTGGGATACCAGAGAAGCAAGCTCTGGCCGTCGGGATCCGCCGGATCGGTTTCCACTCGCGCCCGGTCCGCATTCAGATTCGCGGATTCGAGTGTCTGCCGCAACAGCGCACTCAGCTGCTCCAGCATCGGCCCTTGAATGTACGTCTGGCAGGCGGCTTTGATGGCCTCCAGGCGGGCGTTGCGTTTCTTCCCGCTCAGAGCTTCCAACTCCGCGACGGTCGCGGGCTGTCCGATGTCCTCGCGGAAGACGGTGATGTCGATGTCTTCGGAGAAGCGTTCGATCAAGCCAAAGCCTTTGGAGAGCGAGGTCCCGCCCTTGAAGAGCAGGCGAGGGCCACCGGCCTCCAGTCCGTTGAAGAGCGCATCGAGCGTCCAGCAAACCCAAAAATCTTTCTCGATATTCTGCTCATTGGTGCGGAGCCGGTCGGCAGCGCCAACAAAAAGGTCGCGGCGCTCCTCGTCGCTCGCGATCAGTACGGTTTGAAAACCCTCGGTCATCGGCTGCTCGAACCCCTCGCCCTCTTCATGATAGGCGCCGGCGCCGGTGCGCGTCTGGAGGGCTTCGCTTTCTCTGCCGGCGGCGGCGCTCCAGCGTTCGCCTGCTGGAGCAGGTCACGCACGATCACCCGTATCCACTCCGGCAGCGCCGACAGGCCGCTGCGCAAGTCGTCCTGAATGGCCTGTCCATGATCGGGGTCTCTGAGGATGGAGACGAGGCGCTTGCGGAGGCTTCCGTCGTCGGACGGAAGCATGTCGCGCAGCCAATGGAGCGCCTGCACGAAGCGCATGGCGGGACGGCCCGCCCAGTAGAGGCGGCTGGGCGCGGCGGCCTGGAAGTCGAGGGTGAGGTTGCCGAGGGCGATGGGCCGCAAGCGACCATCGGTGAGCACGCCGATGCGCGCCGGAACGGCGTCGGTGAGTCCGAGGTCGTTGGCGGCGGTGAGGCCATCGACCACCACCCGAACCTTACCTTTCCGGGCCAGTGCGTCGATGACGTCGCGCGGATTGGGGTAGGTGGGCTTGCCGGTGAGCCGGTTGTCCTGGGGGGCGTCGTAGAAGCCGCGCGCTATCCGCCGCAGGCTTCGAGAAGCAACCAGCCGGTGGAGGGCCTGATCGACTGCGGTGCGCGGTCCAAGGTCGGCAAAGTCCTCCGGGGTCCAGACGCGCGGTTGCGCCGGGGCGGAGATGCGGTCCCGGATGGCGGCTGGAATGCTGGATGCCGGAGTGGGCATGGGGTGGCCTCATGTCAGATAAATACAACAAACTTCTGACTTCCCCAATATAGCTTGATGTAAGAAAAATGCAACAAACTTCTGACTATGATTACTTCGCCTGTTCTTGCTCGCAGCTTCAGATGGCAAGATGGCAGTGTCAGCATGGATGAGTCTTCGCTTTTACATCGCCCTTGGAATACAATCAAATTGGAGGTATATCCGTGGCGAATTTGATTTGCAGAGCTGAACTGCACGGCTCACCAACCCGTGAGCAGTACGACGATTTTCATGCCGGAATGGAAGCTCTCGGCTTAGAGAGGACAATCACCCGCGATGGAAAAGTTTTCCGCTTGCCAACTGGCGAGTACCTCGGCATAAACCTCACCACCTCTTCAACCTTGCTTGCTCTTAAGATCAGCTCATTGGCATTTCGCATCACCATGAGCCCATGCAAACTAACGATTGCGCCCGTTAGCAATCCTGCCGAGATTTATATCAGCGGACTTGAAGAGGTAGTGAGCTTCGCAAGTGAGCTTGGTGCATTTGCAAGCCTCTTCCTTACGTCGCCATCTCAGCCCACGCATAGCGGCTTCTCTGCACTGGCGACACTCGCAAGCTCAAAGTCAGCGCCTAAGAATATTCCCGATTCATTACAATTCGGCTTTATAACCGGGCTGAAGCCTTAGAAACAAAGCGCCACGCGGCAGGGTTTCGCATGGGATAACTCACCCTCGCTAAAAGTGTGGAGGGGAGAGGGCACGAGGAGCGCTGCATACCTTCGTATGCAGCACGCGCTCAAGCGCCGAACTAAGCGCGGGCCGAAGCGGCCCTAGTCCGGCACTGCGGAGAACATGCCAGGATGAGCACGCACGAAAACAGCCGCCAGCGGCGGCATGTGCGCGCAGATTTGCCGCTAAGAGCGCCCCGGCGGGGCAGCGGCAAATACGTAACCATTCCGTTCCATCCAGCCTCCGCCAGCGGCTCCGGTGAAACACGGCTTCGGAGGTTCACGATCAGTGCGGCTTGTGGCGCTGACCTCTTTTGGATTTATCGTGGGTCTCTGCCGCTTTCGACGCCTTAGCCTTGGCGTCGCCCGCTTGCGGGAGTTCCCATCCCGCCATGCCTTGTAACACGCGATCGGCGTGCTTGATCGTGTTCACGTGTCCATAGTGGCTTTCAATCATGTGGACAGAAGTTCCCATCTGCTCGGCGAGGAAATACACGTCCACGCCCTCCTGCAATCTGAGCGTGGCGTAGGTATGCCGGAAGCAATAAGTCGAACGTGGAACGCCCTGCGTGCCTTCGCGCAGATTTGCCTCGTTCAGAAGGTCCGCAATCAGCGAGCTGTAAAGAGTTTTTGCGGGCTTGCCTGTGACATTGGTAAATACCCTGTCGTCCGGTTCCGTGGCTTTGGAGATTGTGCGGATGCGTTCTAAATAATCTCCGACGCTTTTGGGCGCGACCAGCTTGCGCGATTTGCCCTTGCCCTGCACGAACAAGACAACGATCTCGCGGCCCTCGCGGTCTTTTGCAGGCATGATGTCGCGCCAGCGGAGATTCTTCATCTCCGCTGGCCTCATGCCGGTGTTGCAGGCAATTAGAATCAGGTTGTAGGTAACGGTGCGATACCAGATGCTCGAAGGCTTGTCCGCCTCGCCAATCCACTTGCGACCGACCGTGTGGAGTTTGCGATACTCCTCCAGCGTGAACTCGTCACGCCGCATCGTCTTGAGCTTCGGGCGCTCGTCGAAACGCTGGCTTGCGGGGACATAGCGCTTCTTCACCGCATAGTTCATGATCGCCCCGAAAATCGACATCTCGAAGCGGATGGTGGAATCGCTGATGAAGGGAACTGCGTGAACATCCTGCGGCTTGACGGCAATCGGTTTCAAGACCCGGACGCCTCTCGTGTGCTGGACCTTGGTGCGGCGTGCAGATTCGTGGTCTGCGAAAGACTGCGCTACGTCGGCGGTGACATCCCGAACGCCATTACGCTTGTGGCGTCCCGCGCCGTTCTCCCGTCGCCATGCCGGATAGCTGCCCCAGCGTTCGTCGCCGATAAGATGTACCTGCGTTGAACCTGCATACCTGTCTAAAGTGCCCTCGATGACGGCACGGAGTTTTTTAGGCCGTGCGGCGCTGATCTCTCCGCGTTTCGCCCGCGCCTCCTGCGTCAACAGATACTCTCGCGCCACCTCGCGAAACGGGCGATTGAACACGGGAACGTCGTGCTTGATGCGAAACCGGATGTCGGCATCCTGGTCAAAGGCGCGTTCACGAGCCGCGCTGATATCGGTCGTCTTGAGCGAAACCGTCTTATAGCGGTCGGCCTTCGGCATCTTCATGCGGCAATACCACATCCGGTGCCCCACGTCGCCGCGCCGGAAGAGAATCAGGCCCGGCTTGAGTTCCGATTTGTCGGTGACGAATGCCATATTCGCCTCCATCGTTTGACTCGTTCTGTGCAGTTTCCGTGCAGATTTTCCGTGCAAGCCATTGAGTCTTCATGGCTGTGCAGGCTTTGTATAGAACATTATAACAAAATATGTTGTTTATTTATAATTATTTATGATATAAATCTCATCCTGAGCGAAGCGAAGGATCCCCGTATTACGGAGGAATGCCAATACAGAGGTCCTTCGCTTCGCTCAGGATGA